>DASZGN010000337.1:0-6447 GCA_035938775.1 Trinickia sp. | reverse complement strand
GCTGCTGCCCCTGCTGCTAGCGACACGTCGGCTGCTTCGGCACCGGCTGCTGCCGCTTCGGAAGCGGGTGCTGCTGCTTCGAGCGCTGCTGCTGCGAGCGAATCCGCTGCTGCTGCTTCGGGTGCTGCTGCCGCTGCTTCGGAAACGGCCTCGGCTGCCGCTCCGGCTTCGGGCGCAAGCCAGTAAGCCTTCAGCCTACGGCAAAGAAAAAACCGGCCTGCGGGCCGGTTTTTTCTTGCCCGCGCGAAACGGGCAATCAGGGGCAAACAGGCAAAGCGCACGATATGCGCATCCCCCGTAGGCACCCCCACGGAACCGGCGATCGTTGCCTATCCGCCTTCAAGCCCCAACCAGGCGAATCCATCGTCCTGGGACGCCACCAGGACGTCGTCGCTCGCCGCGCCCAGTACGCTGGCCAACGCCGCTTGGGCAAGATCGGGAAGGTTGTTCTGGCGGCTCAAATGCGCCGCTACGAGGTGCTTCAAGCGCGACCGGTCCAGCGCGGCAAGAATGGCGGCCGCCGCGTCATTGCTCAGGTGTCCGTGGTTGCCGCCGATGCGCGCCTTCAATGACTGCGGATAGCGGCTTGCGGCCAGCATGGCCACATCGTGATTGGATTCGAGCACCAGCGCATCGCAGCCGCTCAGCATCGCCGTGATATGCGGCGTCGAGGTGCCGACGTCGGTCAGGACACCCAAACGATTGACACCATCCGAAAACACGAACTGAAGCGGCTCGCGCGCGTCGTGCGGCACCGTGTAAGGACATACCTCGATGTCCCCAATGGCAGCCGTCTCGTCGCCCCATAGCACGTGCAGATCGACATCGGCGCTATCGGCCCCGATCGCCCGGGCCGTGCCCCAACTCATATAAAGCGGCAGTGACCTCTTGCGCGCGAGGGTCAGCGCACTGCCAATATGGTCGCTATGTTCGTGGGTGATGAGAATGGCATCGAGCTGCTCGACGTCGCAATCGAGCCGCGCAAGGCGGCGTTCGATTTCCTTTGCGGAAAAACCGCAGTCGAGCAGCACGCGCGTTGTCGTGGTGCCGCTCGACGCTTCGACGACAAGTGCATTGCCCTCGCTGCCGCTGCCGAGGCTGGCAAAGCGCATGGGGCGCCTTCTAATTCAACTGCGCGTGCAGCAGCGAGATGATGTGCTGCGCTTCCGAGGATGTGTCGATCTGGCCGTTCGCATCGAGAATGGCGACTTGCGTGCCGTTGCCGTCCGTCGCACGCACGTTCACGAGGAACTCTTTCCCGGGCTTTTGTTCGCTCGCGCCGCTAAAGAACAGCTTGCCGAACAGACCATCGCGCTTCAACTCCTGCATCGAATCGGCGTAGCGCACGTAGTAGATGCCCTTCGCGCGATCGCGATTGTCGACGGTGAAATTCGTGCGATCGAGCGCAAGACCTACCCGCAGCCAGGCACTGTCGAATGCCTCTTTCAGGTCGAGTGTCGTCGAGCCGCTCGCCATGTCGACATGCGCCGACGCGCCCGCGGGCCGTGCATCGGCAAGGAGCTCCTTCGCCTGTACTTCGGTCAAGCCGAACTGTTGCATCAGCTTCGCAAGTAACAATGCTTCAAGCGCTGGGTCGCGTGGACGCTCGACCCAGCGCGACGAGGTCTTGTCATGCCCGATCAGCATTTCTTCCAACGCGCTATGCGTGATCGATATGTCGGTCGTTTCGTTCGGGCCGCGCTCGACGAGCGTACGGAAGCGATCGCGTGTGCCCGACGAGTAGGCGAAGTCGATGACCTTGCCGACTGTCCGGCGGAACCAGTCGTCGGGGATATTCGCGCGGTTTTCGGCCCAATCCGTTGTCATGATGCCGGTGGCCGGTGCATCCGTCTTCAGCGCGAAACCGTTGTCCTTCCAGAACTCTTGCAGCTGTGGCCAGAGTTGGTCCGGCGAGCGGCCGTCAACAACCAGCCAGCGGCGATCGCCGTCGCGCTCGATATGCATGCCGAGCGGGTCCTGCGCGTTCGGCACGCCTTCCGTCGAATTGCCCGCGGTCGTTACGTTGCGCGCCGGCGCCCCTCCCAGCCCCCCCGTACCGACCGGCGGCGCCGTGTACTGCGATTGCGTCTTCGTGGCGGTCAGATCGCTCGGCACAGCGAGCGGCGGCGCGGAACCGGTTGCCTTGTAGTTCACCCGATCCGACGCGAACCAGTCGTTCAGCGTGTCGCAACCGGCAAGCGTCGACAACGCGAGCACAAGCGCCGCCGTGCGGACGGCATGAGTGAAAAAAGCGGAACGTTTCATGGAGTCCTTCGTGATGCGCAACGCGGGGCCAGCAACGGTGCAGGGAGCGTGACTCGAGGATCGACGCGGGTTAAGGGAATGCGGTTGAAGGCGCTTGGGAAGCCGACTGCCCTCAACCCAGCAGGCCGGCTTCGCGCAACGCGGCGCGCACGACCTCGTGGTAGCGCGCGTCGAGCGGGGTCAACGGCAGACGAATGCCGCCCTGCATCCGCCCCATTTCCGCGAGCGCCCACTTGGCGGGAATCGGGTTCGATTCGATGAAAAGATTCTTGTGCAGCGAAAGCAGCTTGAGATGGATGGCGCGCGCTGTTTTCGCATCGCCCGCGAGCGCCGCCTTGCAAAGCTCGCTCATCGCACGCGGCGCGACGTTCGCCGTCACCGAAATGTTGCCGTGGCCGCCCAGCAGCATCAGCGCGATCGCCGTAGGATCGTCCCCGCTGTAGATGCGGAAGTGCGCCGGCGCAGCTTTGATCAGGTGCGCGGCGCGATCGATGCTGCCCGACGCCTCTTTCACGCCGATGATGCCCGGCACTTGCGCGAGGCGCAGCATCGTCTCGACCGACATGTCCGCGACCGTGCGGCCCGGAACGTTGTACAGGATGATGGGCAGGTCGACCGACTCGGCAATCTTCGAGAAGTGCCGGTACATGCCTTCCTGCGTCGGCTTGTTGTAGTACGGCACGACTTGCAGCGTGGCGTCGGCGCCGACAGCCTTCGCCTGCTTCGTGAGCTCGATCGCCTCCGCGGTGGAGTTGCCGCCCGAGCCGGCGACAACCGGAATGCGCCCGGCCGTGTGCTCCACCGCCGTCTTGATCATCAGGACGTGCTCTTCGACCGACAGCGTGGCCGATTCGCCGCTCGTTCCGACGACGACGAGCCCGTCGGTGCCCTCCTCGATGTGCCAGTCGATCAGCTTGCGAAACGCCGGCAGATCAAGCCCGCCGTCTTCGAGCATCGGCGTGACGATCGCGGGAATGCTGCCGCCGATTCGCACGCCACCTTGGGTGCCGCTGGATGTGCCGTTAGCCATGAAACGCGATAAATTCAAACGTGAAAGCGCGATTGTAGCGGATTAACCGCCCAAATCGTAACGCGGCGGCGTCTGAGCCCCGCGCTCGCCGATGCGCGGCGCTTCCGATTCGCGCACGGCGCAAATGCGCTGGATGAAAGCGGCGCGCGGCGAGGCGACGAAGCCGTCTTCGAAAGCAATGACGCGCAGCTTGCCGCGCACCGCATCGAGCAACTCGCCCGCCCCCAGCAAAAACGCCGGATTCGACGGTTTGCCAACCGTCTCGTTGCCGCGCGCGAAGGTTTCGTACAACAAAACGCCGCCCGGCGCGAGCGATTCGATGAGGCGTGGCAGCAACGGCCGATGGAGGTAGTTCGTCACGACCACCGCGGCAAAGCGACGATCGCCGGCAAGCGGCCACGGGCTTCCGTCTTCGAGATCGGCGGCCACCGCGTCGACGCCGGGAACGCCCGCCAGCACGGCGAGCGCCGCTTCATCGCGCTCGATCGCGACGACCGGATGCCCGCGCGCCGCGAACCAGCGCGCATGCCGCCCGCCGCCGGCCGCGACGTCGAGCACCGCCCTGCCCGGCTCGACGAAATGCGACCAGCGCACGACCCAGCCCGAGGGCGCGCCAACGGTGTCGCCAACGACAGTCGGTGCGTGCGCCGGCATGGTGGTGCTCGCTCGGCTCGGCTCCTCGCTCACGAATAAGCGAGGCCCATCGCTTCGCGAACCTCGCGCATCGTCTCGGTGGCGAACTTGCGCGCCTTGTCGCAGCCGTCGGCAACGATCGCGCGCAGAAGCGAGGGGTCGTCCATGTACTTCTGGGCGCGCTCAAGCATCGGCTGCTGCTCCCGCAGGATGCCTTCGATCACGGGCTGCTTGCATTCGAGGCAGCCTATGCCGGCCGAACGGCAGCCCTTTTGAACCCACTCGTGCGTGGACTCGTCGGTGTAGACCTGGTGCAGTTGCCAGACGGGGCACTTGTCGGGATCGCCCGGATCGGTGCGGCGCACGCGTGCCGGGTCGGTCGGCATCGTCCGAACCTTCTTGGTAATCGTTTCCGCGTCTTCGCGCAGGCCGATGGTGTTGCCATACGATTTCGACATCTTCTGCCCGTCGAGGCCAGGCATCCGCGACGCCTTGGTCAGCAGCACCTGCGGCTCGACGAGGATGATCTTGCGCGCGCCTTCGAGGTAGCCGAACAGGCGCTCGCGGTCGCTCATCGACAGGCTTTGCGACTCCTGCAACATCGCGCGCGCCTGCTCGAGCGCCTCGTCGTCGCCCTCTTGCTGATAGGCGTTGCGCAGCTCGTGGTAAAGCTTCGCGCGCTTGCCGCCGAGTTTCTTCGCCGCTTCGAGCGCCTTGTCCTCGAACCCCGGCTCGCGCCCGTAAAGATGGTTGAAGCGTCGCGCGATTTCACGCGTCATCTCCACGTGCGGCACCTGATCTTCGCCGACCGGCACGAGCGAGGCGCGATACAGCAGGATGTCGGCCGCCATGAGCACCGGATAGCCGAGAAAGCCGTAGGTCGACAGATCCTTGTCCTTCAGCTTTTCCATCTGCTCCTTGTACGTCGGCACGCGCTCGAGCCAGCCAAGCGGCGTGCTCATGCCGAGCAGCAGCGCGAGCTCCGCATGTTCGGGCACGCGGCTCTGGATGAAGAGCGTGGCCTGCGCCGGATCGATGCCCGACGCGAGCCAGTCGATCAGCACTTCCCAGACGTTCTTTTCGATGACCTCGGGCGTTTCATAGTGCGTGGTCAGCGCGTGCCAGTCGACCACGCAAAAGAAGCACGGATATTCGGATTGCAGCCGAACCCAGTTCTTCAGCACGCCGTGATAGTGGCCAAGGTGCAGCGAGCCTGTGGGCCGCATGCCCGAGAAAATTCGGTCTGGAAACATGGTCTAGTTGATAAGCGATACGAGAGGGGTCAGGACGGCCGTCACGGCATCGTAGCCGAGCGCGACAAGCGGGCGCAGCCAGATCTTGGTCAGAAGGCCCGTCATCACGAGCGCCATCACGATGAAAAAACCGTACGGCTCGATGCGCGCGAGGCTCATGGCCTGGCGCGGCGGCAAGAGCGCGGTCAACACGCGGCCGCCGTCGAGCGGAGGCAGCGGAAAGAGATTGAGCACGCCAAGCACAAGATTCACGCCGATGCCGGCCGCGGCCATGCGCGTGAAAAACGGCTCGTCGATCGAAAAGGCCACGAGCGCCACGCCGAACAAGCCCCAGACGAGCGCCTGCGCGAAGTTGCATAGCGGCCCGGCCAGCGCTACCCAGAACGTACCCCAGCGCGGATTGCGCAGATTGCCGAAGGCAACCGGCACGGGCTTCGCGTAGCCGAACATGAAAGCACCACCCGTCACGAAATACAGTATCAGCGGGATGGCGATGGTCCCCACGGGATCGATGTGGCGCATCGGATTGAACGATACGCGTCCCAGAATGTAGGCGGTGTTGTCGCCGAGCAAGCGGGCCGCGTAGCCGTGCGCCGCCTCGTGCAGCGTGATCGCGAAAATCACCGGCAACGCGTAGACCGCGATCGTTTGTATAAGAGAAGCATCCATAGCGCGCTATTGTAGCAAGGGGGCCATGCGCGAAGACTCAGGCTCGCTCAACTCGCTCAGTGCCCGCTTCGGCCGATCGTACTTTCGCGTGGTCATGCCACGGCAAGGCCGAACGGCTCGAGCGAGCCGCGGCCCGCGCGCACGAGCACGGGCTCGTCGCCCGTCAGGTCGATCACCGTCGACGGCTCGCACGCGCACGGACCACCGTCGATCACGAGATCGATCTGCTTTTCCAGCCGAGCGCGAATGGTCTCCGGGTCGTTGAGCGGCTCGGTGTCGGGCGGCAGGATCAGCGTGCTGGCGATCAGCGGCTCGCCGAGCGCTTCGAGCAGTGCGAGCGTGATCGCGTGATCGGGCACGCGCAGCCCGATGGTCTTGCGCGACGGATGCGAGAGCCGCCGCGGCACCTCTTTCGTCGCTTCCAGAATGAACACATAGGGCCCCGGCGTCACCGATTTGACGAGCCGGAACTGTCGATTGTCGACCATCGCGAAGGTGGCCAGCTCCGACAAATCGCGCACGAGCAGCGACAGATGCTGCCGCTCGTCGAGCCCGCGGACGCGGCGCAGGCGTGTCACCGCTTCCTTGTCGTCGAGT
>DASZGN010000336.1:0-1899 GCA_035938775.1 Trinickia sp. | reverse complement strand
CTGCTCGTATGCGCGCTCGACGACAGCCCTCCGCTGCCCCCCGCCGCGTACGCCGAAGCGAACGGCAACTTCGGGCGCGTGACGCTCGAAGGCCGCAAGCCGGGCCTGCAATTGACGCGCGAGGGGCGTGCCATCTCGATGCAGGACTGGGCTGCGGAGCTGCTCGTGAAGATCGACGCGGCAGCCGTTGCACTCGATGCCCTTCACGGCGGCGATGCGCACCAGCGAGCGGTGGCCGCGCAGCGCGCCAAGCTTGCCGATCCCGAGTCGACGCCCTCGGCACGCGTCTTGCACACCATGCGTGAGCGCGGGCAGAGCTTTCTCGAGTTCGGCCTGGCGCAAAGCGAAGCGCATGCGGCGTACTTTCGCGCCCGTCCGCTCGATGCCAACGCGGTCAAAGAGGCGGCCGGACTCGCCACGCGTTCGATCGAAGAGCAAGCGCGTCTCGAGTGCAGCGACGCGCCCGATTCGTTCGACGAATTCGTGGCCGCGTATCGCGCCTACACGCTCGAGCGCTTCAGCGTATAAGGTCCGCCGCGCGCCCGAATGCAGTGGGCGCGGCGAACGCATGCCGCTTCAGCATTGCGTCGAACCTTTCGCACGGACGCGAAGGAAAGGGGCGTTTCCGATGAAGACGATGGGATGGGTACTATCGTGCGTGCTTGCCGCCGGCTGCGCGGCGACGAATCAGGTCAGCCCGGAAACGATGCAGCAGGCAACGACACCGCTCATCTGCAGCACGGACGAATGCGCGCTCTGGTGGCAGCGCGCGCGCGATTGGGTGACGCACCATGCGAACTACGCGTTGCGCTCGGCCACCGATTCGCTGATCGAGACGGCCGGACCCGCGGGCGGCAGCGGCAAGCTCGCCTACGAGATCACCAAGACATCGAATGACGACGGCACTTTTACGATCGGCTTCGCCGCCCACTGCGACAGTGCGATTGGCGGCTGTCGTCCGGACCCTTGGCGCGCGGCCGCCGATTTCAAGCAGTTCGTGAGAAACGGCGTCGAGGCGCAGCCGCGGTAGGGGCAGGGGCGTGCTGCGCGCTGACAGCCACGCCTTTCGTCCGCGTCTTTCGTCCACGTCAATGCGCGATGGACGGTCCGCTGCCGCGCTTGGGCTTCGTGATCCAGACGAGCGCCGCGAGCACCACGAACGCGGCGCACGAGATCCTGAAGAAATCGTTGGTGGCCAGCATGTAGCCCTGCGCGGTGACGATCTGGTCCAGCTGCGCGGTGATGCTGCCGCCGGTCAAGCCGAGCGCGCCGAGGGCGTCGCTATACGCCTGCGTGTTCCGCGAGTAATGGTTGACCGACTCCGCGAGCACGGCATGGTGGTGGATCGCGTCGTTTTCCCAGTAAGTCGTGCTGACCGCGGTGCCGATCGCACCCGCGAGCGTGCGCAGAAAATTCGATAGCCCGGAGGCGCTCGCGAGCCGCTCGTCCGAGATGCTCGACAACGTGATCGTCGTCATCGGCACGAAAAAGCAGGCCACGCCGATGCCCTGAACGAGCCGCGGCAGGATCACATGATTGAACGGCACGTCGAGCGTAAACGTCGAGTTCCAGAGCGACACGCAGGCGAACACGGTGAACGCGAAGCTTGCCACCATCCGCAAGTCGAGCAGATGCAAGCTGCGCCCGATGAGCGGCGAGAGCACCAGCGCAAGCAGCCCGACTGGCGCCGTCGCGAGCCCCGCGAGTCCCGCCGTGTAGCCCATCACCGTCTGCAGCCAGAGCGGAAAGATCACGACCGAGCCGAAGAACGCCATGTAGCCGAGAAAGATGATGAGCGCCCCCAGCGCGAAGTTGCGATCCTTGAAAAGCGTCAGGTCGATGACGGGCGACTTGTCCGTGATTTCCCAGACGAGCAGGAACGCAAGCGCGACGGCCGCG
>DASZGN010000335.1:0-3631 GCA_035938775.1 Trinickia sp. | reverse complement strand
CATTGGAGGATCGGCTCAATACGCTTATGCGGGTCGTCGACCAACAGCAGCGCCAGATTCAATCGCTCGAGCGGCAGCTCACCGAACTCGAAATGTCGCAGCGCGGCCGCGGCTTCCCCGGCGCGGCCGCGGAAAATGCCGCCCCTGCCGCTGCCGTTGCGCCGCCCGGAGAGGACGGCCTGCCCGTGCAGCTACCGCCGCTCTATGCCCAGGTGACGCCGGGCGCGCCAGGGCCGACGAGCGGCGGGCAAACGGCCACCGGCGTGCCGGCCAACCCGCCCGTACCCGAAGCCGCCGGCGCGGCGAGTGCGCCGGGCGCATCGGGCGCCCCGGGCACGGGCGCGGAAGGCAGCGCGATCGGCACGACGCAAAAGGCCGCGCAGCCGGTGCGCACTGAAGCGGAGAACGCGGTCGTCCAGCGCGAGCACGCGCCGCTCTTTAACCGCAAGCTCACGTTCGACTGGGGCATCAGCGACACCTACTACGATCGTCGGCAACTGCAGCTTTCGGGCTTTCTCGCCCTCGACGCGATCTTCCTCGGCAACATCAACATCGGCCAGACGAAGTCGCATCAGGTGATGGCTGACCTCGACACGCGCTACGGCCTCACAGACCGCATGAGCGTCGATGTGGACGTGCCCTACGTCTACCGGCACAGCAACTTCATCGTGGGTGGCGCGGGCGGCGCGTCGAGTTCGCTGTCGGACGCGTCCGCAAACTCGCACAAGCTCGGCGACGTGAACTTCGGCCTCTACTACCAGTTGGTGAAGGAAAGCGCCGACTGGCCGGACATCGTCGCGAGTCTGCGCGTGAAGGCGCCGACGGGCACATCGCCGTTCGGCATCAAGGTGGTCCAGGTCGATCCGAACAACACGAGCCTCGTCGCGCCGACAAAGCTGCCCACCGGCACGGGCTTCTGGAACGTCACGGGCGGCCTGTCCGTTTTGAAGACGTACGACCCGGTGGTGCTGTTTGGCAGCGTGTCGTACACGTACAACGTCGCGCGCTCGTTCTCGGACATTTCGTCGGTCTCGGGGCAAACCGAGCCTGCCAAAGTGAAGCTCGGCGACATCGTGCAGTGGGGCGCGGGTGTCGCGCTCGCGTTCTCCGAAAAAGACTCGGCGAGCATTTCGTACACGATGGCGATCGAGCCGCAAAGCAAGACACAGGCGCCCGGCCAGCCGTGGCAAAAGGTACCGGGCAGCGAGACGATTGCCTCCACGCTGAACTTCGGTCTCAACCACGTGGTGAACAAGCATCTGACGATGAATGGATCGGCGTCGATCGGGCTTACGCCCGATGCGCCGAACTTCGTTGTCGGCGTGCGGTTTCCCTACACCTTCTGATGTTTGACCATGACGAGGGCACCGTGCGTGACACACCCCATCTGACAACAGTCGAGTCGTTCGCGACCGGCGTCGCCCGGTTGGCGGTGCCGCCAGCGAATGAGCGCGACAATCCGAACGATGCGAGCGAGCGAACGCTCATCTTCGTGGCGCGCGTGCCCGACGAAGCGCTTGTCGAGCACTTGAAAAGCCGCGGCTGGCAAGTCTCGATCGCGCACTCGGCGAGCGACGCCGCGCGTCTCGTGCGCGCCGACGTACCGTGCGCGGGCATCATCGACATCGCGCGCTTCACCGTGCGCGAGCTCACCTCGCTCGAAGGGAGCCTGCGCCAGCAGCACATCGGCTGGATCGCGCTCGCGAGCCCGGAGAGGCTCGATGAGGCCGACGTGCGGCGCGTCATCCGCAACTACTGCTTCGATTACGTGAAGCTGCCCGTCGCACCGCAGACTGTCGACTATCTCGTCGGCCACGCGTACGGCATGGTGACGCTGACCGATCTCGATTTCGTCGCGGGCGTCGCGGCAGCCGGCGACGACGAGATGGTCGGCACGTGCGACGCGATGCAACAGCTTTTTCGCATGATCCGCAAGGTTGCGAACACCGATGCCCCGGTGTTCGTCGCGGGCGAATCGGGCACGGGCAAGGAGCTGACGGCCGTGGCCATTCACGAGCGCTCGCCGCGGCGCAAGGCGCCGTTCGTCGCGATCAACTGCGGCGCGATTCCGCATCACCTGCTGCAATCCGAGCTCTTCGGCTACGAGCGCGGCGCCTTCACGGGAGCCAATCAACGCAAGATCGGCCGCGTCGAGGCCGCCGACGGCGGCACGCTCTTTCTCGATGAGATCGGCGATCTGCCGCTGGAGAGCCAGGCAAGCCTCTTGCGGTTCTTGCAGGAAGGCAAGATCGAGCGGCTTGGCGGACGCGAATCGATCGCCATCGACGTGCGCGTGATTTCGGCGACGCACGTCGACCTCGAAGGCGCCATGCGCGACGGACGTTTTCGGGCGGACCTGTTCCATCGCCTGTGCGTGCTGCGCATTGACGAGCCGCCGCTGCGCACGCGCGGCAAGGACATCGAGATTCTCGCGCACCACATCCTGCACAAGTTCAAGACCGACAGCGCGCGCAAAATCCGCGGCTTCGCGCCCTCGGCGATAGAGGCGATGCACAGTTACCATTGGCCCGGCAACGTACGCGAGCTCATCAACCGCGTGCGGCGCGCGATCGTGATGGCCGAAGGCAAGCTGATCGGCGCCCAGGATCTCGATCTTGGCCAGTTCACGGCGCAAGAAGCGATGACGCTGGCGCAGGCGCGCGAAGCGGCCGAGAGGCGCGCAATCGAAACGGCGCTCTTGCGCCATCGGCACCGGCTCAACGAGGCCGCGAGCGATCTCGGCATATCGCGCGTGACGCTGTATCGGCTGATGGGTACGCATGGGCTGCGCGACAGCGCCGCGCCCGACAGCGACAAGCAGTCCGTGCAGCAGGAGCGCCCCAGCGAATGAGGCAAAGCGCGCGCCGCGAAGGCGCGCGCGGAAAACGGGACGACGTCGGCCATCTTTCAAAAGCGGGAAATGCAGCGGCACGGCGATGGAAAGCGAGCCGGGCGAGCCGTGTAACGCGACCGCGTGCGCCTCGCGTAGAATCTGGGGCACTTTCGGCTTTTACTCCCAACGCTTTTTTCGATGACGACGCTCACCCTGCTCGTCGCCCGCGCCCGCAACGGCGTGATCGGCCGCGACAACCAGCTTCCGTGGCACCTGCCCGAAGACCTCGCGTTCTTCAAGCGCACGACGATGGGCGCGCCCATCATCATGGGCCGCAAGACGCACGAATCGATCGGCCGCCCGCTGCCGGGCCGGCGCAACATCGTGGTGACGCGCGACGCAGCGCGGCGCTTCGAGGGTTGCGAGACAGCCACGAGCATGACCGAGGCGCTGACGCTCGCCAGCGCGAGCAACGCACCCGAAGCGTTTCTGATCGGCGGCACGCAGCTCTACGGCGAGGGCATCGCATTCGCGGACAAGCTGGTCATCACCGAGATCGATGCCGATTTCGAAGGCGATGCGACGTTCCCCCTGCCCGACCCCGCGCAATGGGAAGCGGTATCGCGCGAGACGCATCGCGCGGAAGGGCCGCAATCGTTCGACTACGCACGCGTCGTCTACCGCAGGCGCGGCCGCTAAGGCGCGCGTCATACCGCCCAGTGCGGAGCCCCTCACCACAGAAATGAAAACGGCGGCGCGTGGCAGATTTGCCACGCGCCGCCGCGCATGAATCGAATG
>DASZGN010000334.1:0-3150 GCA_035938775.1 Trinickia sp. | reverse complement strand
GTCGATCGCGAATCGTGGCGGCGCGGGAATGGCCTGGGCGGGGCAGGGCCGTCACGACGGCGACACGCCGTGACTTGCCGTTTCAGCGCACGCTGTCGTGCGGCTCGAAGAGCGGGCCTTGCACGAAGCGCGCGCCGTACTGCTGAAGCGTGTCGAATTGGGCTTCGCTCGCGACGCAATCGAATATGACCGGAATGCCCAGCCGGCTCGCGTAGGCGACGAGCGGCTTGACCATCGCGTCCCTCAGCACCGCACCCCCGTCGATCTTGATGAAGTCGAGCCGCGCCATGTCCGATACCGACATGATGTGCCCGGCATTCGGCAGATTTCCCGCCACTTTGAAGCCGTAGCGCTGGTAACTCTTCGTGAGATAGCCGAGGAACGTCCGATGGGCGACGGCCGCGCTCGGCAACTCGATCACGATCCGCGCAGGGTTGAGCCCGAACGAAATCAGCACCGACGAGAAGTGCTGGCCGTGATCGTATTTCACGCTCTTCAAAAGCCGCTCGTGCACGCGCAAGAACAGCAGCCCGTGGCGCTGCGCGCCAAAGAAGTTGATCGCATGCAGCGTGCGCGCGAGGCGATCGAGCGCGACCAGCTCGCGATCGTCGGTGCAGGCGTCGAATGGGTCGAACGGCGCACCGTCGGCTCGACGCGTCAGCGCCTGAAAGCCGAGCTCGTCGCCAAAGCGGTCCGCGCTCTCCGGGGCCGACCACAGCGTCTGAATGCCGCTCATGCTGACATCGAAGATCGGCTGGTACGCACTCTCGAGCCGCACATCGTGAAACTGCGCGTGCGCGCTACCGTCGCGCTCACTTTCGCCGAGCGACAGATGCTCGCGCAAGAACGGGTGCTCGGCGGCGTGCGCGATAAGCGCGGGGATGGTCGGTGGGATCATGGGGCAAGAGTATGCGAGCGACGATGGTAGCAGGCCGCGCTGCATCGGGGTCGGCCATTTACTTATATCGATATTGCGTCGCGCGACTCCATCAGGGTATACGTTGATTTAACTATACGTAATTCATTTTACTATTCGTAAATCTGTGCTGCGCCCTCTGTCTTCAATGGATATCGACTACCAGACACTCACATTTGCCTATCGCCCGAGCGAGGACTGTCTCGCCCGGGAGCCGGTGCGTCATCCGGTCATCGTGATCGGGGCGGGGCCGGTCGGGTTGGCGGCTGCGATCGATCTCGCGCAGCAGGGGGTGCGCACGGTACTGCTCGATGACGATTGCACGCTCGCCGCCGGGTCGCGCGCCATCTGCTTCGCCAAGCGCACGCTCGAGATTTTCGACCGCCTCGGCTGCGGCGAGCGCGTAGCGGCAAAGGGCGTGAGTTGGAACGTCGGCCGGGTGTTCTTTCAGAATGAGCCGGTCTATTCATTCGACCTGCTGCCCGAGACCGGGCACGAGCGTCCCGCATTCGTCAATTTGCAGCAGTACTTTGTCGAGGGCTATCTGGCCGAGCGCGCCGCCCAACTGCCGAATCTCGAGATTCGCTGGAAGCACAAAGTCGTCGGGGCCACGCAGGATGCGCGCGGTGTGCGGCTCGCCGTTCAGACGCCCGATGGCGAACACGCGCTCGAGGCCGACTACGTCGTCGCGGCCGACGGCGCGAAGAGCGCCGTACGCGCGCTGCTCAATCTCGATTCGCACGGGCGCACGTTCAAGGACCGCTTTCTGATCGCCGACGTGCGAATGAAGGCCGACTTCCCCGCCGAACGCTGGTTCTGGTTCGATCCGCCGTTTCATCGCCATCAGTCCGTGCTGCTGCATCGGCAACCGGAGAATCTGTGGCGCATCGATTTTCAGCTTGGCTGGGATGCCGATCCGGTGCTCGAGAAGTCGCCCGAGCGCGTGATTCCCCGCGTGCGCGCGCTGCTCGGGCCGGACGCGGAGTTTGAGCTCGTCTGGGTCAGCGTCTACACATTTCGGTGCGAGCGGCTCGATGCGTTTCGACATGGCCGCATCATCTTCGCGGGCGATGCGGCGCACGGCGTCTCGCCGTTCGGCGCGCGAGGCGCGAACGGCGGAGTGCAAGACGCGGACAACCTCGCCTGGAAGCTCGCGCTCGTGCTGCAAGGGCGCGCGCCGGAGCGGCTCATCGACAGCTACGCCGCGGAACGCGAGTTCGCCGCCGACGAGAACATTCGCAATTCGACGCGTTCGACCGACTTCATTACCCCGAAGAGCGACGTGTCGCGGCTCTTTCGCGACGCGACGCTCGGGCTCGCGAAGGACTGCGCATTCGCGCGCAAGCTCGTGAACAGCGGCCGGCTGTCGTTGCCGGCGGTGCTGCGCGGCTCGCCGCTCAACACCCCCGATCGGGCGGACGACGCGTTTGCCGGCGCGATTGTGCCGGGCGCTCCCGCGAGCGATGCACCCGTGAAGGTGAACGGCTCGGCGGCCTGGCTGCTGCGGGCGATCGGCGGGCAGTTCACCGGGCTCTTCTTTTGCGCGGCCTCCGATACCGAGGGCGGTACGCCGATCACGCCCGCGCTCGTTGGCGAGCTCGCGGCGATGCAAGGCTGGCCGGTGCCGGTGCGCGCGGTCGTCGTCGGGGCGTCGGCCTTGCCGGCGCTGCCGGGCGTCGAGGTGGTCGAAGACTGCGACGGGCTCGTTGCCGCGCGCTACGACGCGCGCCCCGGCACGTTCTATCTGATACGCCCGGACCAGCACGTGTGCGCGCGCTGGCGTGCTTTCGATGTCGATGCGGTGCGCGCGGCGCTTGCGCGCGCGATCGGCGCTTGACGTACGGCAAGGAGACTCGCCATGACTTCGAAACCGGCAGACACGCTTGGCCATCTCTCGACCGACACGCGCCTCGCCGACCCCGATGGGTTCTATGAGGCGTTGATCGACATGCATCGCGGCCTTTCGGCCGAGGCGAGCCAGCTCGTCAATGCGAAGCTGATCCTCGTGCTTGCCAATCAGATTGGCGATATGGACGTGCTGCGCGAAGCGATGGCGCTCGCGCGGCGCGGCGTGGCCGACGAGACCCCGCAGACAAACCAGAACCAGGAGCATGAATGATGGCCGCTCAGCCGGTTGCACAGGTATTCAACAAAGACTAGATGGAGAACAGCACCATGCAGGACCCCTCTCGCAGCAACGTCGAGCCCGGCTATCAGTCGGGCTTCGGCAACGA
>DASZGN010000333.1:0-6039 GCA_035938775.1 Trinickia sp. | reverse complement strand
AAATATTACAATTTGTCAGCCGGCGTGGTAGCCTTGCACGTCGCGACGAAGTATTAGCGCCCCTAGGCCGTTGTTTCAGTGAGGGATTTTGAGATGTCAGATTCGTTTGCCTTACCTTCCAAAAAGCTTTCTGGTTCTTTGGCGAAGCGAATCTGGCTCCTCGCTGTCGTCTCCTTCATTGCCGTGGGCACGGTGGCTTCGCTCGATGCCGAGGCGAAGCGCATGGGCGGCGGGCGTAGCATCGGTCGTCAATCTCAATCGCAGATGGTGCAGAAGCCCTCGTCGCCGCCGGCTCAGCCCGCGCAGCCAACGCAGCAATCGGCACAGCCTGCGCAAGCGCAGCGCGCACAGCCGGGGCAAGCCCCGCAGTCGCCGCCGGCCGCTCCCGCGCGTTCGCGCTGGCTCGGGCCCATTGCCGGCCTCGCGGCCGGCCTTGGCATTGCGGCGCTGCTGTCGCACTTCGGGCTCGGAGAAGCGTTCGCCGGCGCGATGGCGAACATCATCGTCATCGCCGTATTGGCGATGGTCGGCATCTGGCTGATCCGCAAGCTGATGTCGCGCCGCCGCAGCGGCAATGCGCCGGCCTATGGCGCCGCGGGCGTCGGCGCCGAACCGACGGCGATGAATGCGGGCGGTTTCGGCATGAACGATTCGCGCCGCACCGGCGATCCGCATTTCGCCAGCCCGTCGTCGGCATCTGCCGAGCCGCGCTTTGGCGGCGACGCTCCAGCGGCGATGGCGTTGCCCGCAGGTTTCGACGCCGACGCGTTCCTGCGCAGCGCGAAAGTGAACTTCGTGCGGCTCCAGGCCGCTTGGGACGACGGCAACCTGGCTGACATCCGCGAATTCACGACGCCTGAAATGTTCGCCGAAGTGAAGGTCGATTTCGACGAACGCGGCACCGAGCGCAACCAGACCGAAGTCGTGCAACTGAATGCGGATCTGCTCGATTTCGAGGACCGTGGCAGCGAATACGTCGCAAGCGTGCGCTTCAGCGGCCTGATCCGCGAAAGCGCCGGCGCGGCTGCGCAGCCGTTCGCCGAGATCTGGAACTTGACGAAGACGAAGCCTGGGAACGAGGGCTGGCTTCTCGCCGGCATCCAGCAAGAGCCCGCGCACTGAGGCGGCTGTCGCTGGCTGTCCGACCTGGACCGGTCGGCGCGCAATCGGACGTTACAATAGTGGCCCGCGCAGGTTGCCGCCTGCGCGGGTTTTTCATTTTGCCCCGATGATCCTCGCCGCCAAGCCCTTTACCGCCGCCGTCAATCACTTGCTCGCTCGCGAAGCCTGGGCTCGCGAGCGGCTCGCGCCTTACGCGGGCAAGACCGCAAGGTGTGCCTTTTCGTCGATCGCAGTGACGGTGCTCGTACTTCCCGACGGGTATCTGAGTGCGGTCGACGACAGCGAGGCAGGGCAGCCCGACGTCTCCATCGCCGTGCCGGCCGACGCGCTGCCGGCGTTCGTGCAAGGCGGCCAAGCTGCCGTGATGAAGCACGTGAAGATCGAGGGCGATGCCGAATTCGCGACGCAGCTCGCCAAGCTTGCCGAGCACCTGCGCTGGGAGCCGGAAGAGGATCTCGCGAAGCTGATCGGCGACGCGCCAGCCTTCCGTATTGCGGCAATCGTGCGCTCGGCCGGTGAACAGGCGGCGCGCGCCGGGCGAAATCTGCGCGACTCGGTCGCCGAATATCTGCTCGACGAGAACCCGCAGCTCGTGCGCCGTGCCTCCCTCGATGCATTCAACGCCGAGCTTGCGCGTGCACGCGACGCGCTCGCGCGCGTGGAAAAGCGTGTCGAGCGTCTCGAGCGGCAAGCCGACCCGCGCGGCGGCGTCCCGGCGCGCGACGCGCGCTAGTCACCGGATTTGTCCATGCGTTTCCTGCGTTTCATCAAAATCGTCTTCACCGTCATCCGTTTCGGACTCGACGAGATGATGCTGAGCCGCATCAACGACCGTCGCGTGCGGTTCTTGCTGCGCATCGGCACCATTGGCCGCCGGTTCAAGGCGCCGCCCGCGGTGCGGTTGCGGCTTGCGCTCGAAAGCCTCGGTCCGATCTTCGTGAAGTTCGGCCAAGTCCTTTCGACGCGCCGCGATCTGCTGTCCGTCGATGTCGCCAACGAACTGGCAAAGTTGCAGGACCAGGTGCCTCCGTTCGATTCGGCGGTGGCGATCAACATCATCGAGAAATCGCTTGGCGCGCGCGTCGAGGCAATCTTCGACGAGTTCGAGCGCGTGCCCGTCGCGAGCGCGTCGATCGCCCAGGTGCATTTCGCGAAGGTCAAAGCCGGCCAGCACGCGGGCAAGCCCGTCGCCGTGAAAGTGCTGCGGCCGAACATGCTGCCCGTCATCGATTCCGATCTGGCACTGCTGCGCGACATCGCCGTCTGGGCCGAGCGGCTGTGGGCCGACGGCAAGCGGTTGAAGCCGCGCGAGGTCGTGGCCGAGTTCGACAAGTACCTGCACGACGAGCTCGATCTGATGCGTGAGGCGGCCAACGGCAGCCAGTTGCGCCGCAATTTCGCCGGGCTCGACTTGCTGCTCGTGCCGGAGATGTACTGGGAGTTCTGCACGCCGACCGTGCTCGTGATGGAGCGCATGGTGGGCGTGCCGATCAGCCAGGTCGAGACCTTGCGTGTGGCGGGCGTGGATATTCCGAAGCTCGCGCGCGAAGGTGTCGAAATTTTCTTCACGCAGGTGTTCCGCGACGGCTTTTTTCACGCGGACATGCACCCGGGCAATATCCAGGTGAGCCTCGATCCCGCGCACTTCGGACGCTATATCGCGCTCGACTTCGGGATCATCGGCGCCTTGTCCGACTTCGACAAGAATTACCTCGCGCAAAACTTCCTGGCGTTTTTCAAGCGCGACTACCATCGCGTCGCGACGCTGCATCTCGAATCGGGCTGGGTGCCGTCGACCACGCGCGTCGAAGAGCTCGAAAGCGCCATCCGCGCGGTGTGCGAGCCGTACTTCGATCGCGCGCTGAAAGACATCTCGCTGGGCCAAGTGCTGATGCGGCTCTTTTCGACGTCGCGGCGCTTCAATGTCGAAATCCAGCCGCAATTGGTGCTGCTGCAAAAGACGATGCTCAATGTCGAAGGGCTCGGTCGCTCCCTCGATCCCGAGCTCGATCTGTGGAAGACGGCCAAGCCGTATCTGGAGCGGTGGATGAACGAACAGATCGGCTTGCGCGGCTGGTATGAGCGGCTCAAGATCGAGGCGCCGCAATGGAGCAAGACGATGCCGCAACTGCCGCGCCTCATTCATAACGTGCTTGCCGACCGGCATGACGGCACGCGCTTGGCCCATGACGCGGCCATGCACATGCTGCTGATCGAGCAAAAGCGCACGAACCGCCTGTTGCAGGCGCTGCTGCTGTTCGGCGTGGCGGTCGGCGTGGGTGCCCTTGTCGCGCGCTTCTGGCTCGTTTATGCCTATGGCGCGTGAGCGAAGCGATCGAACGAAAACGCATGGAGGGACCAGCGCGATGAATGAACCGAATCAGGCAGGAAAAGACGGCGCGCCGCCGCACCCGCAGGAAGACGCGCCAGCCTTCGACACGCGCGACCCGAATCAGGCCGCGTTTTGGGATGAGCGATTCCGCAAGGGCTTTACGCCCTGGGATCACGCCGGCGTGCCGCACGCGTTTCGCGCGTTCGCGGGCCGTCGGCCCCCGCAGCCCGTGCTGATTCCCGGCTGCGGCAGCGCGCACGAGGCGCTGTGGCTCGCGAAGGCTGGATGGACCGTGCGGGCGATCGATTTTTCGGTCGATGCCGTTGCCGCGGCGCACAAGCTGCTCGGCGCGCATGCCGCGCTTGTCGAGCAAGCCGATTTTTTCACCTACCTTCCACCGTTTGAGCCCGGATGGATCTACGAGCGCGCGTTCTTCTGCGCGTTGCCGCCGACGCGCCGGGCGCAATACGCCGAACGTATGGCCGCGCTGCTTCCTCCGGGCGGCCTTTTGGCCGGCTACTTCTTTTTTGCCGCGACGCCCAATGGGCCGCCTTTCGGTATCGAGCGCGGCGAGCTCGATGCGCTGCTCGCGCCGCATTTCGACCTGATCGAAGACGAGCCCGTGGACGATTCGATTCCGGTCTTTGCGGGACGGGAACGCTGGCTGACGTGGCGCCGACGGTAGCTGCCGATCGCGGCGCCCCTTGATTCTCGAGCTGTCCACCCCCACTTCGACAACCGCAAGTCGCCGACGGCCTCGCATTCGAGGCGGTGGCCCGAATGCGGCTATAATTCAACGCTTTGCAAGCGTTCAACCGTTTTTTGTCGGAAATAGTCGGGAAGAGAATCATGCCGATCTACGCCTACCGTTGCGAATCGTGCGGCTTTGAGAAAGACGTGCTCCAGAAGATGAGCGATGCGCCGCTGACTCAGTGCCCGCAGTGCACGAATGACACGTTCCGCAAGCAGCTGACGGCCGCCGGTTTTCAGCTGAAGGGCTCGGGTTGGTATGTCACCGATTTCCGCGGTGGCTCGAGCGGCGCGGGCGCGGGCGCGGCGGCTGCGGGCGCTGCCGTCGCCGGCAAGGCGGAGAGCACCAGCGGCGCGACTGGCGCCGATACGAAGGCGGACGCGTCAAGCGCCCCGGCGGCGGGCGCGAGCCCGGCCACGACGACCTCGAGCGTGGCGGACGCCTGAGAAAGAATCTCTCGACGAATCGCGCGTCACGGCGCCGGCACGGACGTCGCCCTGGCGCCGTCGCAGGTTCGCCGCCTGGTCCAGTGGCGTGCGGACCGCGCCGAATCTTTCCCTCTGCGGTTCTCTGGCGATACACATGAAAAAGACGACGCTCAAATCCGTGTTCCTGACCGGTTTGCTGGTCCTGGTGCCACTGGCCATCACGCTGTGGGTGCTGGGTCTCATCATCGGGACGATGGACCAGACGCTGTTGCTGTTGCCGGAATCATGGCAGCCAGAAAGGCTTTTCGGTTTTCATCTGCCGGGCATTGGCGCGCTCCTGACGCTCGCGTTCATCTTCATCGTCGGCCTGTTGACCCAGAACTTCGTCGGCCAGAAGCTCGTCACGTGGTGGGACGCGATCGTGCGGCATATTCCGATCGTCGGCCCGCTCTATACGAGCGTCAAACAGGTGTCGGACACGTTGCTTTCCAGCAGCGGCAATGCGTTTCGCAAGGCGCTTCTGATCGAATACCCGCGTCGTGGCGCGTACACGATCGCGTTCCTGACCGGCGTGCCCGGCGGCGACGTGGTCAATCATTTGAAAGACGAGCACGTCAGCGTTTATGTGCCCACGACGCCGAATCCCACCTCGGGCTTTTTCCTGATGGTGCCGAAAGATGAGGTCATCGAGCTCGATATGTCGGTCGATGCCGCGCTCAAGTACATCGTCTCGATGGGTGTGGTTGCGCCTTCGACGGTCACGCCGGCGCGACGTCCTGTCGAGCCGCCCCTTTAATGCCGAAGCGTGCGCATCTGCCGCGCGCTTTGCTCCCCATGCCAACGATAGACAACTACCATGTCGATGAGATCTGAATACTGCGGTCTGGTGACCGAACACCTGCTGGGTCAAACCGTGTCGCTGTGCGGGTGGGTGCATCGCCGGCGCGACCACGGCGGCGTCATCTTCATCGACTTGCGCGATCGCGAAGGGCTTGTTCAGGTCGTGTGCGACCCCGACCGCGCCGAGATGTTCAAGGTCGCCGAAGGCGTGCGCAACGAATTTTGCGTGCGCGTGAACGGTGTCGTGCGCAACCGTCCGGAGGGCACGATCAACGCGGGCTTGAAGAGCGGCAAGATCGAGGTGCTCTGCCACGAGTTGACCGTGCTCAACGCGTCGGTCACGCCGCCGTTCCAGCTCGATGACGACAACCTCTCGGAAACGACCCGCTTGACGCATCGCGTGCTCGATCTGCGCCGCCCGCAAATGCAGCACAACCTGCGTCTGCGCTACCGCGTCGCGATGGAAGTGCGCAAGTATCTCGATGCGCAAGGGTTCATCGACATCGAAACGCCAATGCTCACGAAGAGCACGCCGGAAGGCGCTCGCGACTACCTCGTGCCGTCGC
>DASZGN010000332.1:0-5483 GCA_035938775.1 Trinickia sp. | reverse complement strand
CGTCATGCCGAAGTACTCCTTGATCAGCCAGAAGCCGCCATCGTTCACGTGCGAAAAGATGAGCGAGCCGGAACCGGTCGCGAGCACAAGCAACTCCGGCCGCACATGCACCGCCCCTGCGGCGGCGATCGGCGCGACGATGCCGCAGGCCGTCGTCATCGCGACCGTGGCCGATCCTGTCGCCAAGCGAATCAGCGCCGCGACGAACCACCCGAACAGCAGCGGCGAGAGGTGCGCCTGCGTGGCGACGGCGACGATCTGCTGCGAGATGCCGCTGTCGCGCAGCACGCCGCCGAACCCGCCGCCTGCGCCGACGATCAGCGTGATGCCCGCGATCGGCGCGAGGCAATCGCCGCAAAATTTCTGGATCTGATCGCGCGAGAAGCCGCGCAACGCACCGAAGGTATAAAAGCTGACGAGCACGGCGATCAAGAGCGCCACATCCGAGTTGCCGACAAAGCGAAGCAGACCGTTGCCCACCGTGTTGGGCCGGAAAACAAGATCGGCCCAGCTGCCGATCAGCATCAGCACCACCGGCAGCAGAATCGTGAACAGCGTGATGCCGAAGCTGGGCAGCTCGCGTCGGGCAGCAGCACCCACGCTGGCGCCAACATCAGTGTCCTCCTCGACGAACTGCGCGGCCAGCGGATTATGCTCGGGCAGCTTCACATGACGATGTATGAGAAGCGCAAAAAGCGGGCCGGCGACGATGGCCGTGGGCACACCGACGACGAGGCCGTAGGCGATCGTCTTGCCGATGTCTGCCCCATACGCCTGCACGGCGAGCAGCGCGGCCGGATGCGGCGGGATCAGTCCGTGCACGACGGAAAGGCCCGCCACCATCGGCAGCCCGATCAAGAGCAGCGACTTGCCGGTGCGCTTGGCGACGTTAAAGGCGATCGGGATCAGCAGCACAAAGCCGACTTCGAAAAAGACGGGCAAGCCGACGATGAGGGCTACGACCATCATCGCCCAGTGGATGTACTTTTCGCCGAACCAGCCTATGAGCGTCGTCGCGACCCGCTCGGCGCCGCCCGACTCGGCCATCATCTTGCCGAGCATCGTGCCCAAGCCGACCACCACCGCGATATGGCCGAGCGTGCCGCCATTGCCGGTTTCGAACGCCTTCACGATCTTGTCCATCGGCATGCCGGCCGCGAGCCCAAGCAGCAGCGACACGACGATGAGGACCAGGAACGGATAGACCTTGTAGCGGGCGATCAGCACAATGAGCGCGACAATCGCGATGAGTGCGTAAAGAAGCAAGAGGCCGCCGTGTGCCGGTGCCATAAGGTGTCTCCTTGGCCTTGTTGTTGATTTGAGTGTATTCGACGAGCCGAACGCGCGACGCGCGCGAGTCGGACGTTGCATTTTAGATGCGACCCGCCGATGCTGAATAGAACCGGTTCCATCAAGAAAAACCCTCACTGAAGCGGGGAGCATTCAGTGAGGGGAATCGGTTAAAGCGTGGCGGCAGTGAGATGCCGCGCGCGGGGGGTTGCAGGCGAGGCGAGTGAACGCCTGCCTTAACGCTGATGCGCCGCGAGCTCCGAAGCCGCGCGCGCCAAGCGCGTGACTTCATCCCAGTTTTGCGCCGCGAGCGCGGCCTTGGGCGTCAACCACGAGCCGCCCACGCATACGACGTTCGGCAGCGCGAGGAAGGTCGACGCGGTTTCCGGCGTGATACCGCCGGTCGGGCAGAACTTGAGCATCGGGAAGGGGCCGCTCAGCGCCTGCAGCATCGCCACACCGCCCGCTTGCTGCGCGGGGAAGAACTTGACGATTTCATAGCCGAGCTCGAGCGCGAGAAGCATGTCGCTCGGTGTCATGACGCCCGGCAAAAGCGGCAGGCCGACATGCTGCGCGGCCTGGTGCAAGTCCCTCGTGAGGCCGGGCGAGACGCCGAACCGCGCACCGGCCTGCTTGGCGAGCGCGCACTGCTCAGGGTTCGTGAGCGTGCCGACTCCGACGACGAGATCGTGCTCGAGCTTGCTCACCCGCTCGATCGTCTGTAGCCCGGCCGGCGTGCGCAGCGTAATTTCGAGCACCTTCACACCGCCCGCGTAGAGCGCGCGCGAGACGTGCTCGCCCTGCTCCACCGTCTCGAACGCCAGCACCGGGATGACCGGGCCGAGGCTGACGATCTCTTCAATCGTTTTCATGTACATCCTCCTTATTGCTGTGCTGCGTGCATTCGCGCTTCGTCGTGCTCGCCGAAGAGCCGCCCGAACACCGAGGCGCCCATCTCGGCGGGTGCCGCCGCCGCCCGGAATACGCCGAACAACTCGCGGCCGAAGCCGACCTCGTTTTCGTCTTGATGCCGCGGCGCCGCGACTTCGCGCGCGGCCCACTCGCCGTCGTCGACCTCGATGTCGAGCACGCCGCGCTCGGAGTCGATGACGATCGTGTCGCCGTCGCGGACTTTGCCGATCGGCCCGCCAAGCAGCGCCTCGGGCGACACATGGATGACGGCGGGCACCTTGCCCGACGCGCCCGACATGCGCCCGTCGGTGACGAGCGCGACATGGAAGCCTTGATCCTGCAACACGCCGAGCAGCGGCGTCAAACGGTGCAGCTCGGGCATGCCGTTTGCGCGCGCCCCCTGGAACCGCACGACGGCGACGAAATCGCGCTTCAGCTCGCCCTTGTCGAACGCCTCTTGCACGGCTTCCTGCGATTCGAAAACGACGGCAGGCGCGCGCACCATGCGATGCTCGGGCGCAACCGCTGAAATCTTGATGACGCCGCGGCCGAGCTTGCCCTGCATCAGCCGCAGGCCACCATCGGGCTGGAACGGCTCGGCGATCGGGCGCAGCACGTTTGCGTCCGCGCTTTTTTCGGGTCCGGGCACCCACGTGAGCGTGCCGTCTAGAAGCTTCGGCTCTTCCGTGTAGCGGGCGAGACCCTTGCCCATCACCGTCGTCACGTCCTCATGAAGCAAGCCGCCTGCGAGCAGATTGCGGATCAGGAACGCCATGCCGCCGGCCGCGTGATAGTGGTTCACGTCCGCCTTCCCGTTCGGGTAGATCTTCGCGAGCAGCGGAACGGCGTGCGAAAGTGTGTCGAAATCGTCCCAGTCGATGAGAATGCCGGCCGCGCGCGCGATCGCGACGAGATGCAGCGTGTGGTTCGTCGAGCCGCCCGTCGCCAGTAGGCCGACGATGCCGTTCACGATCGCCTTTTCGTCGATGACGTGCCCGATCGGCGTGTAGTTGCCGCGCTGAGCCGTCAAATCGAGGACACGGCGCGCAGCGGCAGCGGTGAGCGCATCGCGCAGCGGCGTGTGCGGATGCACGAACGCCGAGCCGGGCAAATGCAGCCCCATCACCTCCATCAGCATCTGGTTGCTGTTGGCCGTGCCGTAGAACGTGCAGGTGCCGTGCCCGTGATAAGCGGCCGATTCCGCTTCGAGCAGCGCATCGCGGCCCACCTGTCCCGTGGCGAATTGCTGGCGGATCTTCGCCTTGTCGTCGTTGGACAGGCCGCTCATCATCGGGCCGGCCGGCACGAAAATGATCGGCAGATGCCCGAACTGCAGCGCGCCGATGAGGAGCCCCGGCACGATCTTGTCGCAGATCCCAAGGCACAGCGCCGCGTCGAACATGTTGTGCGTGAGCGCGACCGCGGTGCTCATCGCGATCACCTCGCGCGAGAACAGCGACAGCTCCATGCCGGGATTGCCTTGCGTGACGCCGTCGCACATCGCCGGCACGCCGCCCGCGAATTGCGCCACGCCGCCGTTTTCGCGGGCGGCGCGCTTGATGATGTCGGGGAAGTCCTTGAAGGGCGCGTGCGCGGAGAGCATCTCGTTGTAGGACGAGACGATGCCGATGTTCGGCTCGCGCAGCGCCTTGATGGCGAGCTTCTCATTGCCTTCGAGGCCGGCGAAGCCATGCGCGAGGTTCGCGCACGAGAGCGCGCCGCGCGCAGGGAACCGGCCTTGCGCCGCGTCGATGCGCGCGAGATAAGCCGAGCGCGTCGACTTGCTGCGCGCGACAATGCGCTCGGTGACTTGGATCAGCGTGGGATGCGGCGAAACCATGGGGAGACGCTCCTTCCTGGATGACGGCGCCAAAGCGCAATGCGCCAATGGGCTCGCGAAGAGTTCGAGTGCGTCGAGAAAGTCTAGTAGAAAAACTACACGACATCAATTGGCAAACAACTCCAGGTCATGAAGAAGCCTTCATAGTTAAGACAGCCGAACTTACATTAGTAGCAAGTTCTTGTAGATTTTCTACATTCGAGCGACGATACTGTGGCTGTGACCGACTTCCTGGCGCCGCGCCGCTGCGGCCTTCCTGACGATGCTTGCCCGAATTGAAGCGATGCGCACGCAGTTGCGCCCCTCCGAGCGCAAATTGGCCGACTATGTGCTAGATACGCCGCGCGAAGTGCTCGACCTGGCGATGACGGAGCTCGCCGAGCGCGCCGGCGTGAGTCAGCCGACCATTGCGCGCTTTTGCCATGCGCTCGGCTGCGGCGGGTTTCGCGAGTTCAAGATCCGGCTCGCGCAGAGCATTGCGCCTGGCGTGCCGTCCGTCTATCGCGACGTGCGGCCCGACGAGCCCGCGCCGGGCGTCGTCGCCAAGGTGTTCGACAGGACGATCGGCGCGCTGATCGAGGTGCGCAACAGCCTGTCGGCTTCAAGCATCGCGAAGGCGATCGACCTGCTCAGCGCGGCGTCGCGCATCGAGTTCTACGGTGCCGGCGGCTCGGGCATCGCGGCGCAGGACATCCAGCACAAGTTCTTCCGGCTTGGCATTCCGAGCGTGGCTTACGCCGATCCGCACACCTACACGATGTCGGCTGCGCTCTTGGGCGCGGGGGATGTGGTCGTGACGATCTCGAACACGGGCCGCACGCGCGACATCGTCGACGCGGCACGGTCCGCGCTAGCCTGCGGCGCCAAGGTGATCGCGATCACGCACAGCAGCTCCCCGCTCGCGCAACTCGCGACGGTGAGTCTCTTTGCGAACATCGCGGAGGAGACCGACATCTTCTCGCCGATGACCTCGCGCATGTCGCATCTGGCGATCGGCGACATTCTGGCTGTCGGCGTAGCGCTCAAACGTGGGCCTGAGCTCGCCGACAAGCTCGGCCGGGCGAAGGCGACGATCACGCGTCGGCGCATCGACGGCGCGCAAAGCTGACGGGCGTGTTGCGCGGGGTAACGAGTGCGGTGACAAGCGCGAACGGGTGTGCGGACGAGCCGGCCGCCCGAACCGCTCAGAACGGCTTGATGACGACGAGCGCCACGGCCGCGAGCATCCCGAGCACGGGCAACTCGTTGAAGAGACGATACCAGCGGTCCGAGCGGCGGTTCTCGCCGCGCTCGAACGTGGCAAGCAAATGCCCGCAATAGAGGTGATAGGCGATGAGTAAGACTACGACGCCCACCTTCGCGTGAATCCACCCCTGCCCACGCCCGATGCCGATGGCAAGCCACAGCCACAGCCCGCATGCGATCGCCGGCACGGCAATGA
>DASZGN010000331.1:0-5342 GCA_035938775.1 Trinickia sp. | reverse complement strand
CCTCGGCAAGCACGCCTGCCGCGGGTGCGGGCACTTCGAGCACGACCTTGTCGGTTTCGAGCTCGATCAAGATTTCGTCCTGGGCAACAGCTTCGCCCGGCTTTTTCTTCCACTGGAGCATCGTGGCTTCCGAAACCGACTCGGAAAGCTGCGGGACCTTGACTTCTACGATAGCCATTTGAGTTTCCTGAATTCGTATCTGGGTGTGGAGCGCGAACCCCATCCGCCTCGTCCGCTCGCGCTTCGCTTGGGCTCTCGCGCGGCAAACGACGCGGGAAAGCGCCTGAACGCTTCCCCGGTTCGCTGACGTCTGGTTATTTGGCGATTGCCGCGCTCTTCAAGCGGCCGAATGCGCTTTCGATAAGCGCCTTCTGCTGTTCATAGTGCTTCGCGTAATAGCCGACCGCAGGCGAGGCCGAAGCCGGACGTCCGCTGTAAGCCAGCTTCTGCCCGTCCTTCATGCCTTCCTTCAGGTGGTGTTCGATGTAGAACCACGGCCCTTGGTTTTGCGGCTCGTCCTGCACCCAGACCACTTCAGTCGCGTTGTCGTACTTCTTCATTTCCGTCTCGAACTGCTTGTGCGCGAACGGATAGAGCTGCTCGACGCGCATGATCGCGACGTCGGTTGCCTTCGTTTCGCGGCGATGGGCGACGAGGTCGTAGTAGACCCGGCCCGAGCACATGAGCACGCGCTTCACCTTCTTCGCGTCGATCGCGGAGTCGACTTCACCGAGCACCGGCTGGAACGACCCCTTCGCGAGATCGGACAGATCCGAGATGGCTTCCTTGTGACGCAGCAGCGACTTCGGCGTCGCGATGATGAGCGGCTTGCGGAAGAGGCGAATCATCTGACGGCGCAGCAGGTGGAAGATCTGCGCGGGCGTGGTCGGCTGAACCACCTGCATGTTGTGCTCGCCGCACAGTTGCAGATAGCGCTCGATACGCGCCGACGAGTGCTCCGGACCCTGGCCTTCATAGCCGTGCGGCAGCAGCATCGTGAGACCCGACACGCGGCCCCACTTCACTTCGCCCGACGAGATGAACTGGTCGATGACCACCTGCGCACCGTTCGCGAAGTCGCCGAACTGCGCTTCCCAGGCGACGAGCGTATTCGGCTCGGCCGTCGAGTAGCCATATTCGAAGCCGAGCACGGCCTCTTCGGAGAGCACCGAGTCGATGACCGTGAACTTCGCCTGACCTTCGGCCACGTTTTGCAGCGGGATGTACGTGCCGTCGTTCCAGCGCTCGCGGTTCTGGTCGTGCAGCACCGAGTGACGGTGCGTGAACGTGCCGCGGCCCGAGTCCTGGCCCGTCAGACGCACGGCGTAGCCCGAGGCGACGAGCGACGCGTAGGCGAGATGCTCGCCCATGCCCCAGTCGAGCGGCGAGTCACCGCGCGCCATGGCGCGACGGTCGTTGATCACGCGCTCGACGAGCGGGTGCACCTTGAAGTTTTGCGGCACCGTGGTGATGCGCTCGCCGAGGCGCTTCAACTCGGCCAGCGGCACTGCGGTGTCGGCCGCATCGGTCCACTTGCGGTTCAGGAACGGCACCCAGTCCACCGCGTACTTGCTCTTGTAGTTCGAGAGCACCGGATCGACCGTGTGATGGCCCGCATCCATCGCCTCGCGGTACGCCTTCATGAACCTGTCGGCCTCTTCGGCCGTGATCACGCCTTGCTGCACGAGCTTTTCCGCGTAGAGCCCGCGCGTGCCCGGATGCTGAGCGATCTTCTTGTACATCAGCGGCTGCGTGACGGCCGGCGTGTCCTGCTCGTTGTGGCCGAGCTTGCGGAAGCAGACGATGTCGATCACGACATCCTTATGGAACTGCATCCGGAAATCGATCGCGAGCTGCGTGGCCAGCACGACGGCTTCGGGATCGTCGCCGTTCACGTGCAGCACCGGCGCTTCGATCATCTTGACGACGTCCGAGCAGTAGAGCGTCGAGCGTGCGTCGCGCGGGTCGGACGTAGTGAAGCCGATCTGGTTGTTGATGACGATGTGCAGCGTGCCGTGCGTGCCGTAGCCGCGCGTTTGCGCGAGGTTCAGCGTTTCCATCACGACGCCCTGGCCCGCGAACGCGGCGTCCCCGTGAATCTGAACCGGCAGCACTTGGAGGCCGGTGTCGTCGCCGCGGCGATCCATCCGGGCCTTGGCCGAGCCTTCGACCACCGGGTTGACGATTTCGAGGTGCGACGGGTTGAACGCGAGCGACAGGTGAACCGGGCCGCCTTCGGTCGAAACGTCCGACGAGAAACCCTTGTGGTACTTCACGTCGCCGGCCGGCAGGTCGTCGACATGCTTGCCTTCGAACTCGGCGAAAAGGTCAGCCGGCATCTTGCCGAGCGTGTTGACGAGCACGTTCAGGCGGCCGCGGTGGGCCATGCCGATGACCATTTCCTGCACGCCCTTCGCGCCGCCGTGGCGCACCACTTCGTCCATCGAAGCGATGAAGCTTTCGCCGCCTTCGAGCGAGAAGCGCTTCTGGCCGACGTACTTGGTGTGCAGATACCGCTCGAGGCCTTCAGCGGCCGTCAGACGGTTAAGGATGTGCTTTTTCTTGTCCGCCGAGAAATTCGGCGTGGCGCGGATCGATTCGAGCCGCTCCTGCCACCAGCGCTTTTGCTCCGGATCGCTGATGTACATGAACTCGGCGCCGATCGTGCCGCAGTACGTGTCGCGCAGCGCCTTCACGATCTCGCGCAGCGACGCCTGCTCGAACCCGAAATACAGGTTGCTCGCGCTGAACGTCTGGTCCATGTCGGCTTCGGTGAAGTCGTAGAACGCAGGTTCGAGTTCGGGAATGGGGGGACGCTCGCGACGCTTCAGGGGATCCAGATTGGCCCATTGCGAGCCGAGGAAGCGATATGCGCTGATGAGGGATTGAACGTGGACTTGCTTGCGCGCCGTAGCAAGATTCTCGCCGGCTTCACGCGGAATGAACGCATTGGCCTTGGCACGCTGTGCGAACGATTCGACGATCGGGCCGTGGGCGACATCGCTTGCACCCGAACCGTCCGATGCGGGAACGTTCTGCAACGCATCGAAATATTCGCGCCAGTTCTCGGGCACTGACGCCGGATTATCGAGATATTGCTCGTACAACTCTTCGACGTACGGAGCATTGCCGCCGAACAAGTACGAGTTCAGCTGGAATTGCTTCATCATGTTTACGCTCACCTTTCTTCGAGTTTCTCGAGAAATAGCGGGTTACTCAACCTTCCGCGACACGGCCTGACCGTTTAGCGGATTGCGCGAATCAAGTCTTGCTTGGAAGGACCTAAAACTTGCATCGCGCAGCATAGCACAGAATGAATGCTCTAAACGGCGCAAACGTTGGCCGGTAAAAGCAAAAAGCCGCTTCGCGAGCGGCTTTTTGCAGTTTTTTCAGCAAAAGCGGGAACCCATCGGGACCCGCTTTCCAATGGCGCTTAGTCGAGCGCTGTTTCGCGGCTCGCGCGGCGGCGCTCATGCTCCTTCAGATGGCGTTTGCGCAGGCGAATCGACTGCGGCGTGACTTCCACGAGCTCGTCGTCGTCGATGAACTCGACCGCGTACTCGAGCGACATCTGGATCGGCGGCACGAGGCGCACCGCCTCATCAGTACCCGAGGCGCGCACGTTCGTCAGTTGCTTGCCCTTGATCGGGTTGACGACGAGATCGTTGTCGCGGCTGTGGATACCGATGATCATGCCTTCGTAAAGCGCATCGCCCGGCTTCACGAACATGCGGCCGCGATCTTGCAGCTTCCAGAGCGCGTAGGCCACCGCGGCGCCGTCGTCCTGCGAAATCAGCACGCCGTTGCGGCGCTCGCCGAGCGAGCCCTCCCTCACCGGCGCGTATTCGTCGAACACGTGGCTCATGAGGCCCGTGCCGCGCGTGAGCGTCATGAATTCGCCCTGAAAGCCGATCAGGCCGCGCGCCGGAATCCGGTACTCGAGGCGTGTGCGGCCGCGGCCGTCCGACGCCATGTCTTGCAGCTCGCCCTTGCGCCGGCCAAGCTCTTCCATCACGCCACCTTGGTGACCGTCCTCGACATCGACCGTCAAGAGCTCGTACGGTTCATGCTTCACGCCGTCCACCTCGTGCATCACGACACGCGGACGCGACACGGCCAGCTCGTACCCTTCGCGGCGCATGTTTTCGACGAGAATCGTGAGGTGCAGCTCGCCGCGCCCCGACACCTCGAACACCGTTTCATCGCCCGTGTCACGTACGCGCAACGCCACGTTGTGATTGAGTTCCTTCATCAAGCGGTCGCGAATCTGACGGCTCGTGACGAACTTGCCTTCCTTGCCCGCGAGCGGCGAGGAGTTCACGAGGAAGTTCATCGTGAGCGTTGGCTCGTCGACGGTGATCATCGGCAGCGCCTCGGGCGCCTCCGGTGCGCAGATGGTTGCACCGATGCCGATATCCTCGATGCCGTTGATGAGCACGATATCGCCCGCCTCGGCCTCTTCCACCTGCACGCGCTCGAGCCCCTTGAACGACAGCACCTGATTGATCTTGCGATTGATGAGCTCGCCCTCGGGACCGAAGCGCAGCACAACGGGCTGGCCCGGCTTGATGCGCCCGCGCGCAATGCGGCCCACACCGATGCGGCCGACGTATGTCGAATAGTCGAGCGACGTGATCTGCAACTGCAGCGGCGCGTTGGGGTCGGCCGGGCGCACCGGCACATGCTCGAGGACCGCCTCGAAGAGCGGACGCATGTCGCCTTCGCGCGCGCTCGCGTCGAGCGATGCGTAGCCGTTCAGGCCGGAGGCATAGACCACCGGGAAGTCGAGTTGCTCTTCGGTCGCGCCGAGCTTGTCGAAGAGATCGAAAGTCTGGTTGATGACCCAATCGATGCGCGCACCGGGGCGGTCGACCTTGTTGACGACGACGATCGGCTTCAAGCCGAGCGCGAGCGCCTTCTTGGTGACAAAGCGCGTTTGCGGCATCGGACCTTCCACGGCATCGACGAGCAGCAGCACGGAGTCCACCATCGACAGCACGCGCTCCACTTCGCCGCCGAAGTCCGCGTGCCCCGGCGTATCGACGATGTTGATGTGCGTGCCTTCGTATTCGACCGCGCAGTTCTTCGCGAGAATCGTGATGCCGCGCTCTTTTTCGATGTCGTTCGAGTCCATGACGCGCTCCGCGATCTGCTGGTTCTCTCGGAACGTGCCCGACTGGCGGAGCAGTTGGTCGACGAGCGTGGTCTTGCCGTGGTCGACGTGGGCAATGATGGCGATGTTGCGTAGGGCGCGGGTCATAGGAATTTGAGACGGTTGCGTGCGCGAAGCGGCAGGCGGCAAAGACAGCGAAAAGCGCACTTCTGGAGAGCCTGCGATTGTA
>DASZGN010000330.1:0-3088 GCA_035938775.1 Trinickia sp. | reverse complement strand
TATCTCGGGCGAGCTCGCACGCGGGCAAGCCAATGAGGCGAAGCTGCTCGACCTGGCATTGCCGAGAGGACGCGAAAGCCGCGCGAGGAGCGGCAGCGGCGGCGGCAGCGGCTTGACCGGCGGCCGCATCGCATGAATGGGCTTGGACGGTTCGAACGATTTCGATCGAATGCAACGAAAACCCGTGGATGACGGGCGAAGGAGCAATGAAATGCAAGCAAGAGAAAACCTGGTGCGATCGCGTGTCGGTGCGCCGATCCCGAAATCGGACGATCGGCAGAAGTGGTGGCAGCAGGTCACGGAGTACAGCCTGATTCTCATCTTCGCCGTGATGTTCTTGACGACGTCGCTCACCGTCGAGCACTTCTTTTCGGTCGACAACATGCTCGGCCTCGCGTTGTCGATTTCGCAGATCGGCATGGTCTCCTGCACGATGATGTTTTGCCTCGCGTCGCGCGACTTCGATTTGTCGGTGGGCTCGACGGTGGCGTTCGCTGGCGTGCTCTGCGCGATGGTGCTCAATGCGACGAACAACACGGCCATCGCGATCGCCGTCGCGGTCGCGGCCGGTGCCGTGATCGGCTTCGTCAACGGCGCGGTGATCGCTTATTTGCGCATCAACGCGCTCATCACGACGCTTGCGACGATGGAGATCGTGCGCGGGCTCGGCTTCATCGTCTCGCACGGGCAGGCGGTGGGCGTTTCGTCCGATACGTTCATCGCGCTAGGCGGCCTCACGCTCTTCGGCGTCTCGCTGCCGATCTGGGTCACGCTCAGTTGCTTCATCGTGTTCGGCGTGCTGCTGAACCAGACCGTCTACGGCCGTAATACGCTTGCGATCGGCGGCAACCCGGAAGCGTCACGCCTGGCCGGCATCAACGTCGAGCGCACGCGCGTCGTGATCTTTCTGATCCAGGGCGCGGTGACCGCGCTTGCGGGAGTGATTCTTGCATCGCGCATCACGTCGGGCCAGCCCAATGCGGCGCAGGGATTCGAGCTCAACGTGATCTCCGCGTGCGTGCTCGGCGGCGTGTCGCTGCTTGGCGGGCGCGCGACGATCTCGGGCGTCGTCATCGGCGTGCTCATCATGGGCACCGTCGAGAATGTGATGAACCTGCTCAACATCGACGCGTTCTACCAGTACCTCGTGCGCGGCGCGATCCTGCTGGCCGCGGTGCTGCTCGATCAGCTGAAGAATCGCGGGGCGCGCGACTGACCGATCGACATCGACGATCCAGCTTGAAACCTTACGACGACGGAGATTGTTCACGATGGCGCTTCCCGACCATCCCCAGCCCGGCCCCTACGCACGCTATCCGAGCCTCGCCGACCGTGCCGTTTTCATCACCGGCGGCGCGACCGGCATCGGCGCATCGTTCGTCGAGCCCTTTGCCGCGCAGGGTGCGCGCGTGGCGTTCTGCGACATCGATGCCTCGGCGGGCGAAGCGTTGGCCGACGCACTCGGCGACGCGCGTCACCGGCCGCTCTTTCTCGCCTGCGATCTGACCGACATCGACGCGCTGAGAAGCGCCGTCGCCGATGCGCAAAGCGCGCTCGGCCCGATCGCGGTGCTCGTCAACAACGCGGCGAACGATGCGCGCCATGCGATTGCCGACGTGACGCCCGAGTCGTTCGACGCCGGCATCGCCGTCAACCTGCGCCACCAGTTTTTCGCGGCGCAGGCCGTGGCCGAGGACATGAAGCGCGCGGGCGGCGGCTCGATCATCAACCTGGGGTCGATCAGCTGGATGCGCAAGACGGGCGGCATGCCCGTCTACGTGACGGCGAAGGCGGCGATCGCCGGGCTCACGCGCGGGCTCGCACGCGATCTCGGTCCGTTCGGCATTCGCGTCAATACGCTCGTGCCGGGCTGGGTGATGACCGAGAAGCAAAAGCGCCTGTGGCTCGACGAAGCGGGCCGGCGCGCGCTGAAGGAGGGGCAGTGCCTCGACGGCGAGCTGCTGCCTGAGGACATCGCGCGCATGGCGCTCTTTCTCGCCGCGGACGACAGCCGCATGATCACGGGGCAGGACTTCATCGTCGATGGGGGCTGGGTATGACGACGCGCCTCGACGCTCACCTGGAAAACGACCGGCAACGCCCGACGCCACGCACGCATCGCGCAACGCTTGCCGTGGGCACCGCGTGCGCGCTTGGCGAAGGCGCGACGTGGTGCGCGAGGACCGGTCGGCTTTACTGGACCGACATCGAAGGTGCGCGCTTGTGGCGCTACGACCCGCGTACGGATGAGCGCGCGTCGTGGCAAATGCCCGAGCGGCTCGCCACGTTCGCGCTCACGGCCGAGCCGCAGCGTCTCCTCCTCGGCCTTGCGACGCATCTCGCGTTCTTCGATCTCACGACGGGCAAGCTGCGCCACATCGCCGACATCGAACCGGGCAGGCACACGCGCGTGAACGACGGACGCTGCGACCGCCAGGGCCGCTTCGTCTTCGGGACGAAGGACGAGGCGGCGACCCCGCAGCCGATTGGCGGTTTTTACCGGCTCAACCACGATGGGGCGGTCGAGCGCCTGCCGTTGCCCGCGCCGGCCATTTCGAACAGCATCGCGTTCAGCCCCGACGGCTCGACGATGTACTTCTGCGACTCGCCGACGCGCGAGATCCGCGCCTGCGACTACGAGGCTGACGGACACATCGGCAATGTGCGCGTCTTCGCGCGGCTTGCCGACGCCGACGGCGTGCCCGACGGCTCGACCGTCGACGCCGAAGGCGGCCTGTGGAACGCGCAGTGGGGCGGCGCCCGCGTCGTGCGCTACGACGCACACGGCCGCGAAACGGAGCGCGTGAGCGTGCCTGCGCGACAACCGAGCTGCGTCGCGCTTGGCGGCGCGCGCCTGGGCACGCTGTATGTGACGACGGCGCGCGTGGATCTCGACGCGGCAGCGCTTGCCGGCGAACGCGGCGCGGGCGGCGTGTTCGCGGCGACGGTCGCGCGGCGCGGGTTGCCCGAGCCGGTTTTTCAGCTTTGCATGGGACCGGAGTAAGGCGTTGCATGGGACCGGAGTAAGGCGTTGCATGGGACTGGAGTAAGCGCTGAAGCGCTAACTCCAGTCGACACGCTAAAGCGC
>DASZGN010000329.1:0-1963 GCA_035938775.1 Trinickia sp. | reverse complement strand
GATCTCGTCGGAGATGCTGCGAATCGCGACGAGCGTCGATTCGTACTTTGGCCGTGCGACGAAGGTGCCGGCGCCTTGCACGCGCGTGAGCACCTGCTCGGCGGTGAGCTCGCGCAGCGCGCGGTTCACCGTCATGCGCGCGACCTTGAACTCGCGCGCGAGCTCGTTCTCGGAGGGCACCTGGTCGCCCTCTCCCCACTCGCCGGCATGAATGCGCGCGAGGATGAAGTCTTTGATGCCCTGGTAGGCGGGAGCGTTCATGGGCTTAAGCTAGGCGTCGCTCGTTACAGCGCCGGCGCGTCCGACGCTTCGGACACGAATGAAAACGGGCTCGACGCCGCGATCGTGCCGTTTTGCACGAGCCGCGCGATCACCGCGATATCGGGCGCGAAGTAGCGGTCGATGTCGTAATGCGGCACGACGGCCCGCACGGTTTCCATTACGCGCTGCAAAGCCGGGCTCGTGCGGTTCGGCATGCGCAGGTCGACACCCTGCGCCGCGGCCAAGAGCTCGATGGCAAGAATGTTGGCCGTGTTCTCGGCAATGTCGGCGAGCTTGCGCGCGGCAAACGTCGCCATCGACACGTGATCTTCCTGATTCGCCGAAGTGGGCAGCGAATCGACGGAAGCCGGATGCGCGAGCGTCTTGTTTTCCGATGCGAGCGCGGCGGCGGTCACGTGGGCGATCATGAAGCCCGAATTGACGCCCCCATCCTTCACGAGAAACGGCGGCAGGCCCGAAAGGGTCGCATCGATGAGCAGCGCGATGCGGCGCTCCGCGAGCGCACCGATTTCGGCTGCGGCTAGCGCGAGATTGTCGGCGGCGAAAGCGACCGGCTCCGCGTGGAAGTTGCCGCCCGACAGCACTTCGCCCGTATCGGGGAAGATCAGCGGATTGTCGGAAACGGCATTGGCCTCGATGAGCAGCACATCGGTCGCATGGCGCATCTGGTCGAGGCACGCGCCCATCACCTGCGGCTGGCAGCGCAGGCTGTACGGGTCTTGCACCTTGCCGCAGTCGCGATGCGACAGATTGATGCCGGAGCCCTCGAGCAGCGTGCGGTAAGCCGCGGCCGCGTCAATCTGCCCGCGATGGCCGCGCAGCGCGTGAATGCGCGCGTCGAACGGCTTGACCGAGCCCGCGGCCGCGTCCACCGACAGCGCGCCCGCGACGAGCCCCGTGCGAAAGAGATCTTCGATGGCGAAGAGGTTGTAGAGCGCAAGCGCGGTGGAAGCCTGGGTACCGTTCAAAAGCGCGAGCCCCTCCTTCGCCTGCAACGTGAGCGGCGCGAGACCGGCGAGCTTGAGCCCCTGAACCGCGCTCATGCGCTCGCCGCGCGCATGCACTTCACCCACGCCGAGCAGGGCGGCCGACAGATGCGCGAGCGGAGCAAGGTCGCCCGACGCGCCGACCGAGCCCTTGACCGGAATGACCGGCAGCACATCGGCGTTAAAGAGCGCGATCAGCGCATCCATCACCTCGCGGCGAATGCCCGAATGACCGCGCCCGAGGCTCGAGAGCTTGAGCGCGATGAGCAGGCGCACGACCGGCGCCGCCATCGGCTCGCCGACGCCCACCGCATGCGAGAGCACCAGGTTGCGCTGCAGCAGCTCGAGCTGATCGTGGGGGATATGCGTGCTCGCGAGACGCCCGAAACCCGTATTGATGCCATACGCGGGCTCGCCTTTCGCCGCGATGTCGGCGACGGCCTGGGCGCAGGCGTCGATCGCGGCATGGCTGGCGGGGTCCAGCGCAAGCGTGACGGGCTCGCGGGCAATACGACGTAACTGCGAAAGGCTCAGATGGCCGGGCGTAAGGATCATCATGGGCAGTCCTGATTCTGTTGATGTATCGAATGAGAATCAGTCTAGCGTCGCCGGCTTGTATAGACAACTCGTTTTTACAATTGGTGAGTAGGTGATTTCCACTAGGTCCACCCGGCCTATGCGATATGGCTCATTCG
>DASZGN010000328.1:0-3056 GCA_035938775.1 Trinickia sp. | reverse complement strand
CGAGGCTTTCCTCTCGCTCGCATGTTCACTGATTTGCTGGACCCGGCTAAAGCCGCTCCTTAACTAATTTCGCAACAGCTTCTTAGTGTGAGGCGGGTGTTGCCGCCGAAGCCGCCAACGCCGCGCTCGCGACTTCCGCGGGGACGCTCACCGGCCGCGCGTCGGACGCGTTCTCGCGGTCGTACTCGCGCTTTCCTTTGAGGGCGTTATAAAGGAGCGTCGCGATCACGATCAAGACGACCGTGACGATCAGCGCGGCGACGCGGGAAGTCGGATTCGACTTGTTGTTGCGGGGGTCATTCATGATGCGGGGATTCTCAGGAGCGCCGGGTCCCGCTCGCGTTTTCGAGGAGAGCGTCTGGCAAAGCCGGCATTTTACGCGCATCCGAGGCGACTCGGTCCGCCTGCACCTGAATGCCGCTGCCATGTTTCCGCATGCGTTGAATACTGGCCGCCGCATTTGGAGCTCGAGGTCGTACAGTCCTTGGTCTGACTTTGCATATGCCTGCGGGCAGTCAAGCCACGACGGGATATATATTGCGCCGTTTTAAACGAATGACGGAGCATTTATGTCCGATAGATATGCGGCAGAACGTGGCATCCCAAGCGCGCCTGCATGTGCTCGCTCCACTATTTCGTTGCATTTTGACGGGAGGTTTCTGACCATGAACACCGAAAAAAAGACCGGTGCTTATCGTGCCGTTTCGGGACAACCCGGCGAAAAAGGCACCTTTGATTACTCGGTTAAACGACAGCGAGAAAGTAGCATCGGGCCTATACCGCCTGGTCGTTATTGGGTACAGCCGTCGCAAATGTGGACAAATCGGTGGTTCAACATAGCACCGCGCGATGCTTGGGGCGATCATCGGCTAACCATTCATGTCTGGCCGGGCACCGATACGTATGGTCGTGGGGGATTTTTTATTCATGGCGGCACTCATACCGGAAGCGCAGGTTGCATCAACCTGCGCGCCGCGATGGAAGAGTTTGTGGCTGACCTGCAGGCTGCAACAAATAATTCATCGAACTGCTACATCCCGTTGACCGTTCAGTATTAACCATGAACAAACAGCGAACCGTTCGCCTTTTCGTGGGTGTTTCATGGCTCGTCACTTTGGTAATGGTCATTGCCTTTAACGCGATCAACTTGATCGAGGCATACGGCAGCGGCGCCCCATACTATTCGAGAACGACCAACATGGATAAGTGGACCAATCCTCTTCCTGTGCTGGGAGCAGTTGATGCGGTAACTATTGGGTTAACGGTCGTCTATTTTCGCTGGATGAGGCGGAAGTAGTACGCATGAATGACCTTAAGTATCGTGCCGAACTCAGGGTTACCGGTTTCACTAAGGGCTCGATAAAGCGCCTCGCGAGCGATGCCGGTATCCCGCGCGAGTTGCGTCATTCCGCGCGCACGGGCGACCGTACCCAAAGCCTTCGTGATCGTCCGCGGATCGTCGCTTTCGAGCGCTTCCGTCAGATAGGCCGCGATAGTTTCATCGTCCGTCAGAAAATCTGCCGCGTCATGCGGCACAGTCTTAATGCCCATGTCTCAGTCCTCAAGCTCCGCGGCCATCCGCTTTGCCCGTGCGTGGCCCTGGTGCCACGACAAAATGGCACCCATTGTGGAGCCACGGCACCGCGAAAAAGGGGAAAACGTGAGCTTCTCAGAACATACGAGAGGGTTGACGATTTGCCGCAAGGCCACGTTAGACAAGGGAAAGGCCGGAAAATCAGGCATCAATCCGGCTACCGCACCGGCAACGCCGTCGAATACTTGATCTGCTCCATGGCAAAGCTGGAGCTCACATCGAATAGCGGCACTGCGCGAATAAGCTGCTTGTAGACGCGATCGTAATCGTCGATATCCGAGACAACGATCCGCAGCAGATAGTCGGTCTCCCCGCTCATGCGGTACGCCTCCACCACTTCCGGAATGTCCCGTACCGCCTGCACGAACTGGCGCGCCCACTCCTCGGTGTGCTGATTCGTGCGCACGGCGACGAAAACCGTCGTGCCGACGCCAAGCTTGCGCGCATCGCAAAGCGCCACCTGCGCGCGAATCACGCCCTCCTCCTTGAGCCGCTGCAAGCGCTTCCAACAAGGCGTTTGCGAGAGATTGACGCGCGACGCGAGCTCGGCGATCGGCAGCGTGGCATCTTCCTGAAGCAGCTCGATCAGCTTTCGATCGATAGCATCCATTCCTGATTCACCTTCTACGTAGAATTTTTTTCTACGAATGTGCGGATGCGTGAAATTATAGGGAAACTCTTTTTCCGCGCAAGGCGATATAAATGAAGCTCCAGCCACTACCCCAGCCCGCGCCGCTTTCCGCCGGTCAAGCCACCTCCCGCCATGAGCCACCCAATTGAATCGAGCACCTTCGAACTCGAGCAGCATGCTTCACTCCGGCTCGCTCGCGCAGCCGCGCCCGGCGCATGCCGCCTGGTTACCGCGCAAAGCAGTGCGGCTGTCGCACGACTGTGCGCGGCGCTCGACACCGCATATGACACCGTCGCTCAGCCTCAGGCCGACGCCCCCGCCGATGCGCTCGCGCCGACCCATCGCGCCGAATTCGCACGCCTCGTGCGCGCCGCGCTTGCACAGGCGGCCGCCGACGACACCCTGCTCAACCCTGCGCAACGCGAAGGCTCGGCACAATGCTATCGCCGGCACCTGCTCGCGGCGGACCCGGACGGGCGTTACGCTATGGCGGCGCTCGTCTGGCAGCCGGGCCAGGCCAGCCCCGTTCACGCGCACCACACATGGTGCGCCTACGCCGTGCTCGATGGCACGCTGACCGAATCGCTCTTCGACTGGAACAGCGCACTTGGCCGTGCGACGCAGGCGCGCACGCAAAGTCGCGCCGCGGGCGCCGTTTCGTATACGCGAGCCGGGTTGAGCTGCATCCATCGGCTCGGCAACGCCGGCACGCGCGCCGCGGTATCGCTGCATGTGTATGGCGTCGCCGGCGAGCGAATCGCCACGCACGTGAACGACCTTGTGAACGTCGATGCGCCCATGAGCGGCGCTTGCCCCGCGCTCGTGGAGCAT
>DASZGN010000327.1:0-6496 GCA_035938775.1 Trinickia sp. | reverse complement strand
CCAAGGATCGGCAACAAGGCGCGGACCGCACGTGCTGCGCACCATCACGCGTACCTTGTTCGCCGCCCATTCGCTGAGCGCCACGCCCCCCATCGGCGTTTCGAGCTGCACGTCGATGCGCACGTTCGTGCGTGCCGCATGCGCGTGCAATGCGGCATGCAATGCATGGGCCACTTCGCGCGGCAGCGCGAAAGGCGTGCGCACGAGCAAATCGAGATCGCTCGAGTCCGTGACGCTCGGTACGCCGGTCGCCAGTTCGAAGCCGGCACTGCCCGTTACCCCCCATCCGAACTCGGCAAGGCAGGCGGCTTCGCGCAGGCCGCGCAGCGCGGCAAATGGGGCTAACGCGCTGCGGTGCCGGGCCGGCTCGGTTTGTGCGAGCGCTTCAGGCGAATGCACGGCTTCGATGGTTCTGTGCTCTATCCATGTGCCGTAGCGTTGCGCGCGCGTCGTCCCGCGCAGGCCCACGGGGATAAGCCCCGCGCTTGCTTCGGCGCGCCGCACCACCGCGAACGGCGCACGCGCGAATGCTTCGGAAAGCCATGCGGGCGCATCGTCGGAAGAGGGCGCCTGCCGCAGTCTCAGCAAATCATGTGCACGCAGGCGAGCGTTTTGGGTGAGCGGCATGGTTTGATGCATGCATGCAGTTAGCGCTTACGTTTTCACGCGGCATCCCATTGTTCGGCAAGCCGGCGCCTCACTTCGAGCGATGCCGCGCGCGTCGCTTTCGCCGCATCCGATGCGAGCCGATGCGACAAGTCGCGCCGATCGTTGCGCGCGCTTGCGATAGCGTCAATCAGCGCTTGGCGTACGCTGCCGATATCGTCAGGCGTCGGCGAGTCGGCGTTGACGTTGCTGATCAGACGGTCGAGCAGGCCAAGCTTCGCAAATGCTTCGAGCGAGTACGACATTGGCGTGATCGTCTCGCCGAGCGCGTCAAGCGCCTCGACGGATCGGCGTGTCACGCGCGCCGCCGCTTCTTTGCCCATGGCATGCACCATCGTGCCGGGCGCTTCGAGCGCGAGGATGCGACTCGCTTGATAGCCGTGCGCGAGAAACGCGCCCGACATCGCAGGGCCGACGATCAGCGCGACGACAGGATGCCCGGCCACGCGTGCCGATGCATAGGCATCGACAGCAGCGGCGCACGCAAGATGGATGCCGAGCATTTCCTCGCGATAGCCATAGGCCTGGCTCTTCACATCGACGATCGCGACGAGCGGCCGTCGGCGTTCGGCCCGCGCGTCGGCCTCGATAGCGTCGCGCACGACGCGTGCAAGATGCCAGCCTTGCTCGAGGCCGACCACATTTTCCCTCGCGCGCGCAAAACGGTTGGACGGATCGGGGACGACGGCGATGAAGCGCGCGAACTCGTCGCCGAGCGGGGCATCGGCATGCGCGATCGGCGCGGACAATGCGCGCTCGCCCGTCAGTGCGTGCAGCCAACGTTGGCCGCGCGACAGCGTCGTTTCGTTCGTTTCGTTCGTGTCGTTCATAAGGACTCCGAAGGATTGCGATCGGTATTCCCGTGCGCGGAAAATACGGTACGCGTCGTTTCGGGCGTGACATGCTGAGCATCGATGCGCGCAAGCCGCGCAAGATAGGCATCGACCTGCTCGCTGCGATGCTGCGCCGGCACACCGCGCGCGAACGCGTCGCGCACCGCGTTGGCGATCATGTGCGCATCGTCGTCGACGAGTGCATCGGCGAGTCCCGACGCCACACGCTGCTCGCCGCCGATCAGCTGCCATATTCGGCGTTTGTCGCTCGCATCGAGCTCGTCGATGCCGGCTTCCTGCTCGATCACCTCTGGCCCGTTCATGCCGAGACGACCCTGGCGCGTCATCACGAGGTACGAACAGAGTGCCGCGGCAAGCGACATTCCGCCGAAGCAGCCGACCATCCCGGCGATCACGCCCACGACCGGCACGCGCTTGCGCAACGCGACGATCGCCGCCTGAATTTCGGCGATGACGGCGAGGCCGAGATTGGCTTCCTGCAAGCGCACGCCGCCCGTCTCGAAGACGATGATAGGGCGCACGATGCGCCCACGCTCGGCATCGCGCAGCGCGAGCTCGAGTGCCGCGGCGATCTTGCTGCCCGACACTTCTCCGATGCTGCCGCCCTGGAACGCCGATTCGATGGCGGCCACCACGGCGGGCTCGCCGTCGATGGTGCCGCGCGCGATCACGGCACCGTCGTCGGCCTGGCACACGATGCCCTGCAACGGCAGCCAGGGCGACATGACCCGATCGAACGGGCCAAGCAGCTCGCGGAAAGTGCCGTTGTCATCGAGCAGCGCGCGGGCCCGCTCGCGCGCGCCCAATTCGATGAAGCTCTTGCGTGCGGTGAATGCGGGCGCGGCTGTGGCGGGCGAGCTCATTGGCTACCTCCCTGATCCGCCGCTTCGGCGGCTTCCACCGCTTCGGCGAGCCGCAATGCGACCACGCCCGGTGTCGCGCCGAAGTCGTTGATTTCGATTGACGCGGCGCCGTCGTAGCGCGTGAAGAATCGATCGAGCACGCTCTTCCAGATATGGCTGTAGCCGTCGACGCTTGTTTTGACGACGACATGCGCAGTCATCGAATCGTTCGGCGAAAGCAGCACTTCGAGATCGCCCGAGCCTACGACGCCCACGTGCGCGCGTGCCGCGACGGCGTGCTTGGCCGGGTAGTCGAATGTCAGATGTTCCATGCGCGTTCACTCCCGCCGGTGCGGTGGCGCACCAGCTTATCGATGAAAAGGGTGGCGGCGAGCAAATCGGCCGCGCCGCCCGGCGATGCGTTGAGCGACAGCAGCGTTTGCTCGAGCCGATTGAGCGCGGCGCGCCCCGTCGGGCTCCCGCTGCCGCCGGCGGCGAGCACGTTGCGCGCGCCGCGCTTGGCGGCATCGAGCGCGGGCCAGCCGCCACGATGAAGAAGGCACGTGTCGTCCAGCGTCGTCATGATCGCAAGCAACGCGTCGATGCGCGCGGCGTTCTCGCCGACGCCACGCCGGCGCGCCGCGTGAAGCGCCGGCAACCCGGCACGCACGACATGCAAAAAACCGTCTTGCGCCTCGCGGCGCGCGCCGCCCACACCATAGCGCTCGCACACGCGCGCACCGTTGCTGCTGGGAAGGGGCGCGGCGTGATCAGGAAAGCAGGCGATTTGCGCACCTGTTTCGCAGATGTGCTCAGCGTGCCATGCATGCGCGCCATGCGCGCCGCTGATCGTTGCGCCCGCAACCAATAGCCCGACAATCCAGATTGCGCCGCGATGCGCGTTGCTGCCGTTGGTGGCGCGCATCATCGCGGCTTCGCCCGCTCGGCCGATCGCGGCGAGCTCGGCGCGCAGCGCCGCGGAAGGACGCTTGCCGCGCGACGCGTGCCCGAGCGCCGCGAAGGTAGGCTCGAGCGCATGGGCCGAGCGCGTCAGCACCGCGAGGTCGAGATCGCGATGCGCGCCGCTTCCGCGCCGATCGACGAGTGCGGGCTTGGGGGTGAGATGCGCCTCCTCGAGCAAGGACTCGACGGCATAGCGGGCGAGAAGCCGAGCGCTCGCGGCGTCTTTCGATGGCATGCCATGCGTTCGGGGCTGCGTTTGTGCGTGCGGCGATTCCCCAATCGAAGCGCCAGCGGCATCACGCTCGCAGTAAGCGACGCTGGTGGCTGCGGCTCGCATGGCTACCAGCTCCTGAAGCGCGCAGGCGGCGCATAGAGCCCGCCCGACCACGAGACGAGATCATCGATGCTGCGCGCGGCGAGGAGCGTTCGCTTTGCTTGTCCGCGACGAATGCCGAGATCCTCGGGATAGGCGACGATGCCGCGGCGCCTTAGCTCCGCGGTGCGCTCGGGCTTCGCGCGCAGGCCGATCGGCGTCACCCCGGCCACGGCGGCGAGTGCCGCGCGCCGCTCGTCGATGCCTTCAGCCTTGTGCAGATGGGCGATGCCTTCCTCGGTGACGACATGGCTGACATCGTCGCCGTAAATCATGACAGGGGCGATCGGCATGCCGCTCTTTTCACCGACGGCGAGCGCATCGAGCTCATCGACGAATGTCGGCTCGCCGCCTTTCTTGTAAGTTTCGACAAGCTGCACGACAAGCTTCTGGCCTCGTGCAACCGGGCCGCCGCTCGACGCCTTGAGGAGCTTCAACCACGCCTCGCTCGCATGGCGCCGCCCGCGCGGATCGTGTCCCATGTTCGGTGCGCCGCCGAAGCCCGCGAGGCGTCCGCGCGTCACGGTCGACGAATTCGCATCGGCGTCCATCTGCAATGTCGAGCCGATGAAGAGATCCACGCCGTATTGCCCGGCGAGCTGACACAGCACGCGGTTCGAGCGCAGGCTTCCGTCGCTGCCCGTGAAAAAGACGTCGGGGCGCGCGGCGATATACGCTTCCATACCGACTTCGCTGCCGAAGCAATGCACGCTGTCGACCCAGCCCGATTCGATGGCGGGAATCAGCGTGGGATGCGGATTGAGCGTCCAGTTGCGGCAGATCTTGCCTTTCAAGCCAAGCTCGGCGCCGTACGTCGGCAAGATGAGCTCGATCGCAGCCGTGTCGAAGCCGATGCCGTGATTGAGCGACGTGATGCCATAGGCCTCATAAATGCCGCGAATGACCATCATCGCGGTGAGTACCTGCAAATCGCCGATGTGGCGCGGATCGCGCGTGAAAAGCGGCTCCACCGCGAACGGGCGATCCGCCTCTACGACGACATCGACCCACGAGCCGGGAATGTCGACGCGCGGCAACGTATCGACGATTTCATTGACCTGCACGATCACGATGCCATGGCGGAACGCGGCCGCTTCGGCAATGGTGGGTGTGTCTTCGGTGTTCGGGCCGGTATAGAGATTGCCGTGGCGGTCGGCTTTGTCCGCGCAAAGCAGTGCGACGTGCGGCGTCAAGTCGACGAACATGCGCGCATACAGCTCGACATAGGTATAGATCGCACCGATCTCGAGTTGCCCGTCTTCGAGCAGTTGCGCCACGCGCAGGCTTTGCGGCCCCGCGAACGAGAAGTCGACCTTGCGCGCGATGCCGCGCTCGAAGAGCGTCAAATGTTCAGGACGACTAATGCTCGAAATCAGCAGATGCAGGTTGCTGACTTTAGCCGGATCGACCTGCGCGAGCGAGCGTGACAGGAAATCGGCCTGCTTCTGATTGTCGCCTTCGAGCGCAACGCGATCGCCGGGGCGAATCAGCGCTTCGAGCGCATCGACGATACGCGAGGCAGGCAGCACGCCGTCTTCAAGCCACGGGGCGATGAGGGCGAGACGCCGCGCTTTTTCGTCGCGCAGAGTAGTCCACGAGCGTGGGGCTGGGGTGTCGGTTGAGGGGCTCATCGGCAAATCGAATTCCGTAAGTAGAGCATGGACGCACCGTTCATTAGTCGAGCGATTTCGGTTTCGAAGCCGATTTTTGCTTTGAGCGGGATACCGGCAGGGATGCCGCTATCGATCCCTTGACCGCGGACGATGCCCGACGGCGAGTCCGCGACGCGTTCGACTCCGGTGCGGCGGTTTCACCGAGCAATAGGAAAAGTAGTTCGCCAGTGGCGAGCAGATGCTCGGAGACAAGCTTTTGCGCCGTGGCGATATCGCGCTGACGCACGGCCTTCATGATCGCGGCATGTTCGCGATCGGATACGTGCTTGTGCTCGGGCAGGCCGAACTTCACGCGCAAGTAACGCTCGCCGCGGCGATGCAGCGCGACGATCAGCTCGAGGAGCTGGGGCCGCGCGGCGGGCGCATAAAGACTCATATGAAACGCTTCGTTGCGTGCGACGTAAAGCGACGGGTCGGATTCCTCTAGTGCCGCCTTGCAGAGCGCTTGTGCCTCACGCAACGTCGCATCCGTTTGGGCCGGGATTGCAAGTCCGATCGCGAGGCTTTCGAGCGCGGCGCGGATCTCGTAGATTTCGCGCGCTTCATCCGCCGACAGCTGCGCAACCGTTGCGCCCTTGTTCATCTCGACCTTGGCCCAGCCTTCGCTTTCGAGCTGACGCAACGCTTCGCGCACCGGGATGGCGCTCACCGAGAAGTGGCGCGCGATCGCATCTTGCCGCAGCGGCGCGCCGGGTGCGAGCGTGCCGTCGACGATAGCCGCACGCAGCGCATCGGCGACCATCCGCGACGCGCTCGTGCGCGGCGTAACAGCGACGGCGGCGAGCGGCATGCTGTCGCCCTCGGGCTCGACTAAGGGAAAACGATTCGTTGCGTCGGTCATGATGGTCGATATTATATATAAAAAATTCGATAAGGAAATCGGGCAAACCCGTGCAGACGCATCTGGAGCGGACCTCGTCGACAAGCGGTATTTGCCGCGCACGCGCCGAGTCGGTCCGAGTCAATCGAAACAACCGTATCACTGGAGGAGTAGTCGGATGAATTCAATAACGGAAAGCGCGCGTGCCGCGCGACATCGCACACCACTCAATCGTTCGCAGATAGCGGGGTTTTGGGGAGCGTGGTCCGGCTGGACGCTCGACGGCATGGATTCGTTCATCTATG
>DASZGN010000326.1:0-2413 GCA_035938775.1 Trinickia sp. | reverse complement strand
CGCCCCGGGAAGTGACCTGGCAGGGCTGGATGATCGAGCGGGATTTCGAATGTGGCGAGCGGCATCGGCATGTCGATGCCGCCGGCCGTGCCTTGCGTAGCGCGCGCATGCCGCGCGAAAAGTGCAGCCAGCGCGTCCCGTGGCAGCTTGCCGGTCTCATTGCGTGGCAGCGAATCGACGAACAGCAGCGGGCGCGGCATGAATGCGTCGTCGATGCGATCGCGCAATGCGCGCTGGATGCCGGCAGCCGAAAGGCCGGGCGCGACGACAAAAGCGGCGAGTCGTGTGACGGGTTCGTGCTGCGCGTCACTTTCGGACGCTGGTGGGGCCGGCATAAAAAACGCGCCGTCTGCCACGCCCGCTATCGCCTTCAATTGATGGTTCAAAAAGGCAAGCGATGTTCGTTTGCCTGCGATGTTGATCAGATCGGCCTTGCGCCCGTGCACCAGGAAGTGCGTATCGTCGAGCAATTTCAGCACATCTCCTAGCGGCGCCGGAACTTCGACGTGTCCGCCAGCGGCCCATACTTCAGCATGGCCTTCAGCGTCATGCGTGCCATTGCGCATTTGCAGCGTGACATCCGGCACGAGTTGCCAGGCGCGGGCTTGCGCCGTTCGCCGGGTTGCGATCTTGCCCGTCTCGGTGCTGCCGTAAATTTCCATCAACGGAGCGGCAAGTCGTGCTTCGGCCTCGACCGCCAGTGTCTTCGAGAGTGGAGCGGTAGCCGACAATATCAGCGCCACACGCGGCAGCACGTCCTCGGACATCAGCAGCGCCCGCAGGTGAATCGGTGAAGTGACGAGCACGCGGGGTTCGGGCACGGATTCGAGTTCCGTGCGAATGTCGGCGGGGTAGAACGGCTGCTGGTTGCTGAACGCGAGTCCGCCGATCAACGCGAGCAGGACCGTATGTTCGAAGCCATACATGTGCTGCGGCGGCACCGTTCCGACGAGCGTGCCGCCGCTCGCGCCGGGCAAGCCGAGCCGTGCCAGCCCGACGCGCACGCTGCTGACAAGGGACCCCCACGTCTTGCAGTGAGGGACAGGCGTGCCCGTCGAGCCCGACGTAAAGACGTATGCCGCAATACGCGACGCGTCGATGCACGGCACGGCTTCATTCACGTCGATGTCGCTTGCGTGTGCGATCGCACTATTCAAGGAGGGATAGCGAAAGCACGGCAGTTCAATCGCGCAATCGTTTGTGTCGTGGAGGCAAAACGTGTCGGGCGCGAACGACGCAAGCTGTCGCACGGCTTGCCGTGTGCGCGTCGAAGGCAGCAAGCTCACTTTGCCGGCGATGAGGGCGGCGCAAAAGCCGACCGCGAAGCGGTATCGGTCCTTGCACGCATTGAATACGTGTTGGCCGTGCGGCAGAATCGCGGCGAGCTTCGTCACGTCGACGAGAAAGTCGCGCACCGGAACCGGTACGCCATCGCGCCAGGCGATCGGCTCATCCAACGATGAATGGGATATGAGCGGAAAACTCGGCATAACGTCAGCAAAGGCGGTAGCGGTACGCCCGCAGCGCATCGAAAGAGGGCGGTGGGCTCATCGCGCTTCCAAGGCGTGCTCGCGCATGGCGTGCCGGTAGGCGCGAACCCCTTCGAGAAGGCCGGAGCGTGGCTCGCCCCGCAGGGCAAAGCGGCGGCATCCGTACTCGGCGATGAACATCATGACGACCAGCGGCAACATCAAGTAGTTGGCGAAGGTCGACCACAACACGATCGAGGTCAGCGCGAACAGCAGTGTCGACACGCCGGCCATCGTCACGAAGAAAATTGTCCACGCTACCGTGATGCGCCTCGTATAGCCGGCGACGGCCGGTGTCAGCGAGCCATGCACCATCGCGGCGAATCGGCTGCATAACGGCTCGCGTCCGGCGAGCAGCGTGCGGGCGAATAGAGCGGCCATCGCTAGATTGAACGAGACGTGCTCGAGATAGAGCCCCCACTGAAAATGCGCTGCAAGCGTTGTGCGCGCGCTCCAGAGCGCTGCGCACACGCAAAGCCACAGCGGCAGCAGCCATGCACGCCGGTCTGATCGCACGGCTGCGCCGAGCGCGAGTGCCATCAAGGGCGCAATGGCCAGCGCGAGGCCGACGCCCTGTATGCCGGGCGTGCTCACGGCGTAATGTGCTGCAAGCTCGTACGCGGCGACGAGCGCGATACCGACCACTGGTCGCGCGACGCGAGTAAGCCAATTCACTCCACGCCCACGGCGCCGCCGTGCCGCGACTGGGGCCAGAATGAAGACTGGGGATTCAATAGACAGACCATTTCGTATTTGGAAGCGGACAAAGCGAACAAAGCGGACTAGCGGGGGCGATCCCCAACGCCGAAACCGCTCGATCATACGGTTTTCATGTAACGCAGAAGTTGCGTTTTGTAACCGTTTGTGTCGTGGTCCGACGCAAG
>DASZGN010000325.1:0-7651 GCA_035938775.1 Trinickia sp. | reverse complement strand
TATCGCACCGCCGATATCGAGCTTGACCGAAGCGGACCGCAACTTCATCCAGTTCTCCAGCCCGCCATGTGCCTGGACCACTTGCTCAAGTAGTTTGCTCATTGCCCCATCCTTTTGACTTTCAATGTCCGTCGTGTTCAGGCGACGGCTGCGCTACAATCTGTATTCCTACCGTACTGCAGATTGAGTATTACGATCGTACTGCAGATTGTCAAGAAATTTCTTCGTGGGACCCATGGGACATTCACAGGCAGAGAAAGCAGCCAGCCGGGAGCGCATCCTGGATGCGGCTGCCCGCCAGATAGGCGAGCGAGGACTAGATAGCGTAGCGGTCGCGGAGTTGATGCAGAACGCCGGCCTGACCAAAGGCGCTTTCTACGGACACTTCGAGTCGCGTGACGCGATGATTGCGGAGGCGACAAAGCGGGCCATGCAAATAGGCCAGTCCAAAATCGACCCGCTCTTCTCAGGCAAGAAGAAGCCCACTCTGGAACAGGTGGTGGACGCGTGGCTCGACCCGGCGCATGTTCAGAATCTGGCGAGCGGCTGCGGTCTCTGCACGCTTGCCGGCGAGGCGCGATATGCAGGCCCCAAGGTCCAGCAGGTCATTGCCGACCAATTCAAAACGCACGTCCAACAAATTGCGCAGACGATTGGTACTGGTGAGGCCGCGATCGCCCGGGCAACGGCCATTCTCACCACCATTGTGGGTGCGGTGAGCACGTCGCGTGCGGTGGGTGACCCCACCGTCGCCCGGGAGATTCTCGCGAGCGCGCGGACGCTGATACTGCAGACCGGCGCCGCTGGAAAGTAAGGCTCAGTCAAATATCGGCGTCTGCGAAGCGGCGTCTGCGAGGCGGCTGCAGCGCCGCAGAAACCATCAACCGTGCTTTTCGGGTGCTCTAAATTGCGCAGCAAACGCAGCTAGCAGTTCGTCGGACTCGTCGATGAACTCGCCGAGCATCAGAGTCCCGGCGCGCGCGAGCAGGTCGGCGCGCAGCGCTTCGTAGATCTCGCGCGAGTGGAGCATGTCGCGGATGGCCTCGCGTGTCTCCGGTCGAGCGGTGTCGCGTGCCTCGCGCCCAAGCATCCCGGCGGCCGCCGGCTCGACCTTAAACTCGTAGGTCTCGAGCAGGTCCTGCGCATCCTCGTAGACGCGCTCGGTGTTCCCAGCGTCGAAGTATTTGCGCAAAATGAAGAGCAGATCCGACGCGTCGCTGTTCTTGCGCAAGCGTCTGTCCTTCCACGCGACGAGTTTCTACAAGACGAACGCGGGGATTGTCACGACCGGCACGACGAGCCCCTCGCCAATGTTCACGGATTGTGCGGTATCGACCGCTTCCCGAAACCCCAGTACGGTCATGACGATGTCGCCCTCGGGCGGCCACGCGACCTGGCCGCTAGGCGCCTCGAGCGGACCGAAGGGAACCAGGTCAAGCTGTGAGGCAACTGCGCCGTCCGCCCGCCTGAAGAGGAGCTTTTGCTGCTCCTTCGTATCGGGCGTGAAACGGCCCGTCTCGATAAGCGACGTGACCAGTTGCTCGTGAAACTCCCAGTTCACGGCGCACACGGCCACGTCGACGTCGCGCGTGGCGATCGGTGCCTTGATCCCGTGGCGATGCCACATCTGGATGTCTCGCGCGGTCGCGCCGGCGAGCACAAATTCGGCCCAGCTTCAGGCACGCGTCCTTTACATCGCGCAGCAGTGCGATCGTCACACCTTCGACGGGGCGCTCAGGAGGAACGTCAAGCACGGGGAGTGGCGAGGAACCGATCATAAATATTCTCAGCAACGGAGTGGTTTCGGCTATCGCCCGAAGCGATCAGATCAGCGTAGACGAGCAGAGGGTGCACCAGGCCGAGCATGGGGGACTGCCATCGGTCTTCGGCGGTTGCGGGCCAGAAGGCCTCGAGTACCTCGACCTCACCACGCTCGTCGGGTCGAAGGCGCGCGGCCATCATGAATCGCGGCGTCACACCCGAGTGGGCGTACACCGTCACCGTGGCCGACTTGAGTTCGTGCGTCAGGAATTCTGCTCCCGCTTCGCCACCAAGGCGTGCGTCGTAGTCGTTAAAGGCGATCTTGCGCCACCAGTCAGGCGTCGCGCTCGCGAACCGGCGGACACCGAGCTTCGGCCGCAGCCGGGTGGGGTACAGGCTCACCCAATCCTCGATGAAGCGCCGCCAGTCGACGATTACCCGCTTGTCGCCCTTCGCGGCGACAAGCCCACGGGCGATGAGGTCGTCCATTGCCACGTTGACCGTGTTGAGCGCCACGTCCGATACCCCGGCAATCGTGCGGTAGGGCTCGCTCACGAGGCCCGGCTGGCTCGCGAGCGCGAACATCACCCGCAACCCCTTTGGGGTAGTCGAGCGCGAGGTCTTTTCGGCGCGGGTGAGGGCGGGTTTCTCGCGCCCGGTGATCATGACGGTCGCTTCCGGCTCGTCGAGGTAGGCATTGCCCGCCGCGTCGAGAAACGGAATACGCATCGCAATGAGATCCGCGGCGAGCTTCGCAGGCACATACCGCGTGACCAGCATCAGCGGCCGCCCGAGGCTTCCAGGCCCAAAGGCGTGCTTGCGGTGGAGCACGATACTGCCCCATTGACGGTCGACTTCCGGTTTGACAACGACGGGCATGTCGAACTGCTTCCCCGAAATCCTGAACCGGATCGACGCATCGGCGGACGCGTCGCGGGAGGGTGCGACGCGTCCGGGCTCCGCCTTGTAGCGCTGCGTCACATCTTCGAAGGCTTCGCACGCCATGACGAGCGCCTGCTGCTCCGAATAGGACAGGCGGTCGGGGAATTCCATCATGTACCTCGTGTACGTTTTCAGTTTAGTGTACGAAAAAAACGTACAAACATCAATTGACGTACGAGATTACGTGATTCGTTGATTTAATGACGTATTAAATAAGGGTTCTGTCAGATGTACGTTTTCTATCAGCCGTATGAAAAAAACGCACAAAAACAAAAAACGTACAGAACGAGGTAAATCGGGGGGCAGATCGCTAGCAGATCCTCCGCAGGCCGCTGCCGAGCGCTCACCCATTCCATCGCACGAGACGCCAGGCACGTGATGCCGACTCGCGCCGCAGCCACACCAACGCGCCCATCTCGAGCGGCCACGACAGCAGCACTTCGAGCGGCACCCCGAGCGTGAGCGATGCGACGATGCGCATCACCCCCGCATGCGTGACCACGTGCGTGCAAGAGACAGCCGATGCCTCGCACGACGCGCGCCATGCGCCAAGCCATTCGCCCACGCGCGCCGCGCACTGCGCGACACTCTCGCCGCCATGCACGCGCGCGCGATGGAGATCGGCGGCCCAGGCATCGAGCTCGGCGCGATCGATCGCGTCCCATCGCACGCCCTCCCAAGCGCCGAAGTCCATTTCCTGCAGGCGCGCATCGACGGTCCGCGAAATTGCGAAGCGCCGGGCAAGCAGTGCCGCCACGCTCGCGCAGCGCATGAGCGGGCTCGTCCAGAGCGCTTGCGGCAGCGGCGCGTCGGTCGCGGCAAGACGCACGAAGAGCGCGTCGGCCGCGGCTGGCGCATCGCCGGCAAGCGGCACGTCGCGCCTGCCGTAGCACACACCCGCATCGATGGCGGGAGCCGGATGGCGGATCAATACGAGATCCATCCGAGCACGGCAAGATAGATCGTCAATTCGAAGACTTGTTGGGCTAGCCCCAAGCAATCGCCCGTATAGCCGCCGATGCGGCGCACGAACCAGCGCGCCAGCAGCGCGCGCATGACGATCGCCACCGCAAGCGCGAATGCGCCGGCACGCCAGTTTGGCCAGAAGAGCCAAGGTACGCCCGATGCGGCCGCGAAGCCGTACGCGCGCACCGACATCGATTCTGCGATGGGCTTTGCCTTACCCTCCGCGCGCGCGTACTCGAGCGTCACGAGATAGCTTGCCACAAGCGCCCTGCTTGCCGCGTGCGACGCAATCATGAGCCACGCGGCGGTGAGCGGGGGCAGCGCGGCGAGCGCCTGCCATTTCAATGCGAGCGCCATGACGAGCCCGATCGCGCCAAACGCACCAATGCGCGGATCGCGCATGATGCGCAGCACATCGTCGCGCGACATGCCGCCACCGAACGCGTCGCAGCAATCGGCCAGGCCGTCTTCGTGGAACGCGCCGGTCGCGGCAAGCGTTGCCGCCATCGACAGCAACACGGCGACGGACGCCGGAAAAACGCGCAGTGCGGCCAGATAGACGACGGCGCCAAGCCCACCGACGAGCGCCCCCACCAGCGGGAAGTAGCGCGCGGCGCCGGCGAGATCGCGGGCATCGAAGCCGATGCCGCGCGGCACCGGCACCCGCGTGAAATAGCCGAGCGCGGCGAAGAAAGCGCGCAGCTCGGTGCGCGCACTCAGCGCACGGGAAGAGGCCGCCGGCTGCGGCACGCGCTCATCGGTCATGGGGCGCCGCCCCGCGATCGCGGCATAGCGCTCGTTATTGACATCGACACGCTCGCCTTCGAGCCCACCGCCAACCTCATCGCGCCCCACGCCCCGCGACGCCCGCCGATTCGAAGCTCGCCATCTCGTTGAGAAACGCCACCGCGGCTCGCAGCAAGGGCAACGCGAGCGCAGCGCCCGTCCCTTCGCCAAGCCGCATGTCGAGCATCAAGAGCGGCTTGCCGCCGAAATAGTCGAGCATGCGCCGATGCCCCGCTTCATTCGACAGATGCGCAAACACGCAGTACTCGCGCACGGCCGGCGCCAGCGCATCCGCCACGACGAGCGCGGCCGTGGCGATGAAACCGTCCACGAGAATCGTCATCCTCGATTCGGCCGCGGCCAGATAGGCACCCACCATCATGGCGATCTCGAAGCCGCCGAAGGTCGCGAGCACATCGAGCGGCTCGATGGCCGACGGATGGCGCGCGAGCGCCGACGCAAGCACGTTGCGCTTCTTGGCGAGCCCCGCATTGTCGAGCCCGGTGCCGCGGCCGACGCACTCATCGATCGGCAAACCGCACAGCCGGCTCATCAAGCACGCCGCCGACGACGAGTTCGCGATTCCCATCTCGCCGAAGCCGATCACGTTCGTGCCTAGCGCCGCATGATGGCGTACACGTTGAGCGCCCGCGGCGAGCGCCGCCTGGACTTCGACGCGCGTCATCGCCGGTTCGTGCGCAAAGTTGCGCGTGCCCCGGCCAATGGGAATGTCGACGAGGCCCGGCAGTTGCGCGAGCGGCGAGGCCACGCCGGCATTGACGACCTCGAGCGTAAACCCCGCGACGCCGCAGAGCGCGTTGATCGCCGCGCCGCCGGCGAGAAAGTTCGCGACCATCTGCGTCGTCACGGCTTGTGGATACGGGCTCACGCCCTCGTGAGCGATGCCGTGGTCGGCAGCGAACACGATCATCGCCGGCCGTTCGATAGTGGGCCGCGTCGTCTGCTGGATCATGCCGATCTGGCGCGCCAGCACCTCGAGCATGCCGAGGCTGCCGGGCGGCTTCGTCTTCGCGTCGATGATGCGGGAAAGCGGGCCGCGCAGCGACTGATCCAGCGGCTCGATGACAGGCAACGGTAATGGAGCATTCATGATCAATCAAATAAAGTAGTGTCTGGCATGGGCAAGCTTGTCGCCCGCCTCGCGCCCGAAGGCGATACGTTACGCGCTTCAGCGCGACTCGTTCAATTCGGTAAAACCGCATCGGGTCCGCTCCGACATCGCGCGCACCGAAGCGCCAAACGCGATGCAGGCGCCACAGAGCCGGCGCACGGCATCACCGGCATCACCGGCATCACCGACATCACCGGCATCACCGACATCCCTCGCCATCACCGGACATCCCCCGCACCCACCACCCCACCGGGCAGCGCGGGCACGAGCGCCTCGTGTCCGTCCTTCTCGATCAATACAAGGGGATATCCGAATGCACGCCCGGCAAGCGCAGGCGTAAGCACATCGCGCGCCGGCCCCGCGTGAGCGGCGCCGTTTCCGTCCATCAGCACCGCATGCGTCGCGAAACGCCGCGCGAGGTTCAGATCGTGACAAGAAAACACGATCGTGCGCGGCGCGTGCGACATCCAGTGGGTGAGCGCCGTCAGGCAGTCGATCTGATGATGCCAGTCGAGGTGCGCGAGCGGCTCGTCGAGCAACAGAAGCGGCGCATCCTGGCACAGCACGGCGGCAAGCGCTACACGCCGACGCTCGCCGCCCGACAGCGAGAGCACATCGCGTGCCGAGAGCGGTGCGAGCGCAAGCGCCTCGAGCGCCGCATGCGCCGCGGCGCGATCGCCTTCTCGGTCCCAACCCCATCTACCAAGATGCGGGAATCGGTTCAAGAGCACCACATCGAGCACGCTCGCACCGAACGCATCGTGCGAGCTTTGCGGCATCAGCGCGCGGCGTCGCGCGAGCCCGGCGGGCGGCCATGCATCGATGCGCATGCCGTCCACCTCGACGTGCCCCTTAGCCGGACGCAGCAAACCGGCGAGCGTCGAGATGAGCGTCGTCTTGCCCGCACCGTTCGGCCCGGCGATACACCAGATCTCGCCCGGATAGAACGTATGGGTGAAATCGTCAAGCAGCGTTCGTGCGCCGGCGCGCAATGTCAAATGCTGCGCCGACAACGATTCGCCGCGCGATTGGCCATCGGCTCTCATCGTCGTCTCCCGAGCAGCATCCACAGGAACACGGGCACGCCGACGAGCGCCGTCACGACACCCACCGGCAACTGCGCGGGCGCGATGACGGTGCGCGCGATCAAGTCCGCGCCCATCACGGCGATGCCGCCCGCTATCGCCGACGCCGGCAGGAGCATGCGCTGGTCGTTGCCGAACAGGAGCCGCAGCGCGTGCGGCACGACAAGACCGATAAAGCCGATCGTGCCGGCCGTCGTCACCGCGGCGGCCGCGGCGAGCGAGGCCGCGAGGTACACGCGCAAGCGCAGCCGCGCCGCGGGCACGCCGAGTGCGAGCGCGCCGGCGTCGCCGTTCAAGAGCACGTTCAACTGCGGCGCGACGGGCACGCACACGGCAAGCGCGATGACGAGCGCGGCGAGCGCGGGCGCGGGGCTCGCGGCACCATTCAAGTCGCCCGTGAGCCAGAAGAGCATGCCGCGCAAGCGATCGTCGGGCGCGAGCGTGAGCATCAGCGTGATGCCGGCACCCCAGCCTGTCGCGACGATGACGCCTGTCAGCAAGAGCCGCGGCGACGCTTCTTGCGGTTCGCCGCGCCAGAACTCGCGGCGCGCCAAGCCAAGCACGAGCACGACCGACAGCAACGCGCCCGCGAACGACGCCATTTGCACCAACCACCACGCGCAGCCTGCGAGTAGCGCGAGAATGGCAAGCGCGGCTGCGCCGCCCGAGACGCCGAGCACATAGGGGTCGGCAAGCGGATTGCGCAGCAGCACCTGCAAGAGCGCCCCGCCAAGCGCGAGCAGCGCGCCGCATGCGAAGCCCGCAAGCGCGCGCGGCAGGCGCAGCGTCCTCACGATTTCACCGGCCACATCGGCTTGCGCGGAGCCCGCATGCGCGAGCGCCGAAACGACGCGCGCCGGCGATATCGCGACGCTGCCGAGCGCCAGTGCGGCGACGAACACGGCGAGCGCGAAAGCCGCGAGCGCGAGCCAGATCAGCATGGCGCGCCTCGCGCTCATGCTGGTGCGCGCAATAGCGG
>DASZGN010000324.1:0-7476 GCA_035938775.1 Trinickia sp. | reverse complement strand
CCCTCGAAGGGCGTGCTGCGTGAGCACTTCGTGCCGGCCGATATCGCACGCTCATACGCAAAAGGCGGCGCCGCGTGCCTGTCGGTGCTCACCGACGTGCAGTTCTTTCAAGGCAGCGCGGCCTACCTCGAGCAAGCGCGCGCCGCTTGCGACCTGCCCGTGTTGCGCAAGGACTTCATCATCGATCCGTATCAGATCGTCGAAGCCCGTGCGATGGGCGCCGATGCCATTCTCCTGATCGCCGCCGCGCTCTCCACCCCGCAAATGCAGGATCTCGAAGCATTCGCCCACTCGCTCGGGCTCGCGGTGCTCGTCGAAGTCCACGACTCCGATGAGCTGGCCGTTGCGCTCACGTTGAAGACACCGCTCATCGGCATCAACAACCGCAATCTGCGCACCTTCGAAACCTCGATCGACACGACGCTCGGCATGCTCGAAGCGCTGCCCGACGATCGCATCGTCGTCACCGAATCGGGCATTCTCTCGCGCGCCGATGTCGAGCGGATGCGCGCGCACTCGGTGCAGACGTTCCTCGTTGGCGAAGCGTTCATGCGCGCCGACGATCCGGGCGCGGAACTTGCCCGAATGTTCTTCTGATTCGCGCTTTTATCGTCGCTAAAAGGAAGGACCATGGGCATCGAACGGGAAATCAAGCTGGCGCTGCCGCCTGAGCAGGCTGACGCCGCCGTGCGCTACTTCGCCGAGCGCACGGGGGACGAGGGGCGCGACGTGCCGCTCGAGAACATCTATTTCGACACGCCGTCGCTCGCACTCACGCAGGCGAAGATCGCGCTGCGCCTGCGCAAGACGCCTGACGGCTGGTTGCAAACGCTCAAGGCGGCCGGCACCGCCGAGAACGGATTGCACAGCAGGCATGAATGGGAAACGCCCGTGGCGGGCGAGCAGCTCGACCTCGACGCGCTTGAACACATCTGCGACGACGCGAAAGCGCTCGATGCACTGCGTCATGTGGCGCCGGAATTGCGCGAAATTTTCCGTACCCGCTTCACGCGCCGGCTTTGGCGCCTCGAGCACGAGGGTGCCCTGATCGAAGCCGCGATCGATCGCGGCGAGGTCTCGGTTGAAGTCGACGGTGAATTACGCCGCGAACCGATCAGCGAGATCGAGCTCGAGCTGCTGCACGGCGACGAGCAAGCATTGCACAGCCTTGCGGCGGAGCTTTGCGCCGCCCTGCCTGGCCTTGCGCCGGAGAACATCAACAAGGCCCAGCGCGGCTATCGGCTGCGCGCACGCTCATGACGATGACACGCGCCAAAAAATCTCATCCTGCCCAGGCATCGTTGTTCGATACGCCAGTTGTCGAGGCAGGAAGCCCAGCCGCGCCGCAAACGCCTTTAATGCCCCGGGCACCATCCAAGCCGCGACGGCGTTCGAATCCGCAAGCGCCGTCTGACCAGCAAGGGCTGGCCGAGCCGCAGGGGCAGTCGTCAGAACCCCGGATAGTGGCCGAACCTCAAGGGCTATTGAAGCCTCAAGGGCTGTCAAAGCCACTTGAAGCGCACTTCGATGCGCTCCCGCGCGACTGGCGCCAGCATCTGCGTCCGTTCATCGAAAGCGCCGCTTACGCGCCGCTCTGTCAGTTCGTCGATGGCGAGCGCGCCGCCGGCAAGACCATTTATCCCGCCGACGTATTCCACGCGCTGCGCTTGACGAGCCCCGACGACGTCAAGGTGGTCATCATCGGACAGGACCCCTACCACGGCGACGACCACGGCCACCCGCAAGCGCACGGGCTCGCGTTCTCGGTGCCGCCGCCGGTACGGCCGCCGCCGTCATTGCGCAACATCTTCAAGGAAATCGCCGCGTGCTTGGGCGAACCCACGCCGAGCCACGGTTGCCTGGATGCGTGGGCGAAGCAAGGCGTGCTGTTGCTGAATACGGTGCTGACGGTGGAGCGCGGCAAGGCCGCGAGCCATGCGAAGCGCGGCTGGGAACAGTGCACCGATACGCTGATTCACGAACTCGCGCACCGGCACGAGCGGCTTGTGTTCATGCTTTGGGGTTCGCATGCGCAGGCAAAGCGCGCGTTGCTCGACGCGCGGCCGCATTGCGTGCTGGAAGCGCCGCATCCGTCGCCGCTGTCGGCGCATCGCGGGTTTCTCGGCTGCCGGCACTTCACGCTCGCGAACGAATATCTCGTCGAGCACGGCCGCAAACCGATCGATTGGCGGCTGCCCGACGCGGCTCATGCACTAGGGTAGCGGGCAATCGTAATCTGCTCTTGAAAATGAACGCGGCGCCTCGAGGGCGCCGCGATAGGCAGATCAGAGGTCTGAGGCAGCTCAGGCCGCTGCGGCGATCGCCTGGCGGGCGCTGGCCAGCGCTGCGCTTGCCGATTCTTCGCCCATGTTCAGGCCTTCGGCATAGATGAAGTTGACATCGGTGATGCCGATGAAGCCGAGGAACGTCTTCAGGTACGGCGTTTGGGTATCCATCGGCGTGCCGGCGTACTTGCCGCCGCGTGCCGCGACCACGAACACCTTCTTGCCCTTCACGAGACCTTCAGGACCATTCGCCGTGTAGTTGAACGTGAGGCCAACGCGGGCGATCCAGTCGAAGTACGCCTTCAGCTGCGACGAGACACCGAAGTTGTACATGGGCGTGCCAATCACGACCAGGTCAGCGGCCTTGAGCTCGGCGATGAGCGCTTCGCTGCGCGCGGCGATCGCAGCCTGCTCCGGCGTGCGCTTCTCAGCCGGCGTGAAGAACGCGCCGAGCACGGACTCGTCGATGTGCGGCAGCGGATCGGAATGCAGGTCGCGCACGACAACCTTTGCGCCCGGGTTCGCTCGTTGCAGCTTTGCGGTCATTTCGTTGGCGAGCAGCGTGGAGTTCGCGCCTTGCGAACGGGCTGCCGAGTTCAATTGAAGAATCGTGGTCATATCTGGCTCCGAGGGGGTGCGCACCGGTTGTGCGAGTGAAGCCATTGTGTTTGGTTCTCGCGCCGCGAAAAAGTAGCCAGGAAGCGACGCATCGTTGCACCGGTAGAACGATCACCCGCGCAGCCAGCGCGCCCGGGCGGTGCCGCGCGCCGCGCCGCGCTTGTCGTCGGCGGCCGCGACGAGCTTGTAGCGCGTCACCTCCGGGCCGTCCAGCTTCACGCGGGCCACGCGCAGCTCGTCTCGCCGGAAAGCGTGGATCTCGACGCTCGCACCGGGCAAATAGCGCCCGAGCAGCGCGTCGAGATTCGAGCCCGTCACGCGCAGGCCATCCACCGCCACCAGTACATCGCCCGCCGACAGGCCAGCCTTTTGCGCGGCGCTGCCGTCATGGACCGCCGCGAGCGTGCATTCGGCACCGCCGCGCACGCGCACACCGAGCGACGGTTTGCCGCTGTTCCCACCATTTTGAGCCCCGTTCCTGCCGTTTTCGGTTGTTTTACTGCTTTTCCCGTTATTCACCTTCGCCGCGCCCGCGTCGGGCTCGAGCGTGACGCCGAACGGCGCGAGCAGCTCGTCGAGCGGCAGGTCGCGCGTGCCGCGCACCGCTTCGTCGAAAAGGGGCCCCAGCTCGACGCCGGTCGCCTCGGCAATCAGCGCCTCCACATCGGCTTCACCGACGCCGGCCATCTTGCCGTTGTAGAAGTCGCGCCCGTAGCGCTGCCACAAGAGACGCATGACGTCGTCGAGCGATTTGCGGTGATCCGTGCTCGCACGAATCGCCAGATCGAAGGCCAGCGCGACGAGCGAGCCCTTCTGGTAGTAGCTCACGATCGCGTTCGGCGAGTTTTCGTCCTGCCGGTAGTACTTGATCCACGCGTCGAACGAGCTTTCGGCAACGCTTTGCTTCAGCCGCCCGCTGCCGCGCAGCACGCCGCCGATCGTCTTGCCGACCAGGTTGAAGTAGTCCGCTTCGCCGATCACCTTGCTGCGCACGAGCATCAGATCGTCGTAGTACGACGTGAACCCTTCGAAGAGCCACAGCAGCGACGTATAGTTCTCGCGCGAGAGATCGTATGGCGCGAACGCCGCCGGCTTGATGCGCTTGACGTTCCACGTATGGAAGTACTCGTGGCTGCAAAGGCCCAGGTAGGTCCGGTAGCCTTCGGACATCTCGGCTCGCCCGAGCACGGGCAAATCCGTGCGGTTGCAGATCAGCGCCGTCGACGCGCGATGCTCCAGGCCACCGTAGCCGTCACTCACGGCTTGCGTCATGAAGACGTAGCGCTCGACGGGCGCCCTCTTCGACTTCGGCTCGAAAAGGGCAATCTGTGCTTCGCAAATGCGCTTCAGGTCGGCCGCGAGCCGCTCCATGTCGAGCGAGATCGTGCGCCCCGCAATGACGATATCGTGCGGCACGCCATGCGCCTTGAACGTCGCGAGCGCGAACTCGCCCATCGTCACGGGATGATCGATCAGCTCGTCGTAACTCTCTGCCCGGTATTCGCCGAAACCGTAGCGCTTCGTGCCGCGCGCTTCGGTGAGCGCCGTCGCCACGCGCCATTCGCGATACGCCTCGCCCGCAGGCTTCTGGATTTCGACGACGCACGGCGCGTCCTCATGGCCAAGCGCGGCGAGAAACACACTCGTGCCGTTGAAAAAGCCCGTGGTGTCGTCCAGATGCGCGGCGCGCACCGACAAGTCCCATGCGTAGACCTCGTAGCGCAGCGTGAGCGAGCCGCCCTTCACCGGCGCCGCCTGCCAGGTCTGCTTGTCGATCTTTTCGATGCGCACCTTGCGGCCCGCGTCGTTGAACGCGCGCAGCGTGACGATGTTGCGCGCGAACTCGCGCACCATGTAGCTGCCCGGAATCCACGTCGGCAGCACGAAGCGCTGCCCGGCCGGGTCGGGATCGGCGAGCGTCAGCGTGACTTCGAAGATATGCGCGGCGGGATGCTTGGGAACGATGGCGTAGCGGATCGGCTTCATCGGTGTAGTCAGTAGGTGGCGGCGTCACGAAAGAGCAGGACGCAAAAAACCGCGAGAGGCGGTGCTCGCGCCTCTCGCGGTTACCGGTTACGTCGGCATGTTTATCGAGCAGCGGGGTTAATGCGTCGTGGAGAGCGCTTTGTCCAGCTCGACGGCGGATACCGCGCCGGGCAGACGGTGACCGTCGGCGAGGATGATCGTCGGCGTGCCCGTCACGTTCATGCCGCGACCCAATGCGAGGTTCTTGTCGAGCACGCTCGTGTCACAGTTGCCATCCGACGTCGGCGCGCGGCGCTCGACCATCCATGCCTCCCACGTCTTCGCGCGGTCAGGCGAGCACCAGATCGCCTTCGACTTCACGAGCGAATCGGGCGACAGGACGGGGAAGAGGAACGTGTAGACGGTCACGTTGTCGATCGACTTCAACGTCGTTTCAAGCTGCCTGCAATACGGGCAGTTCGGGTCCGAGAACACGGCGATCTTGCGGCTGCCATTGCCCTTCACGACCTTCACCGCATCGCCGAGCGGCAGGCTCGCAAAGTCGACCTTGTTCAGCTCCGCGCGGCGCGCTTCGCTCAGGTTCGTGCGCGTTCTCGTATCGAGGAGGTCGCCAGCGATCAGGTAGTCGCCGGAGGCGTCGGTATAGGCCAGTTGCGGGCCGATCTGCACTTCGTAGAGGCCGGCGATCGGCGCCTTGGAGATGCTCTTGATTTCCGCTTGCGGCAAGCGCGACTGCAGTGTCATTTTGAGCTTGTCGGTGACCGGGTCGGCGTGCACTGACGAGCCGAGCACCGTAAGGGCGGCAAGCGCAGCGGCGGCGGCGATACGCATCAAGTTGGGCATTTCGAATTCCTTCAGGTTGGGCGGGCCGCGCTCAATATCGCACTCGGCTCGCGAAAATATAAGGCATGCGCCGGGCTGTTATCCGAGCGCGGCCGAAACAAGCCAGCGCTTCACCACCGGCTGCGCGCCGACGAGGGACATGCCCGCATTACGCACCGCGCGCGCGAGCGTGCCCGGGACGGCGAAGAGGCGCTGCAAGCCGTCCGTGGCGAGCATGAGCGCGCCGATGTCCTCGCGCCGCGCGCGCTCGTAGCGACGCAGGAGGACAGGGTCGCCGAGATCGCGAAACGGCTCCTTGTGGGTGATCACGTCGGCGAGCGCCGCCACGTCGCGCAAACCGAGATTCATGCCCTGGCCCGCGAGCGGATGAATCACGTGCGCCGCGTCGCCGATGAGCGCCACGCGCGGCGCAATCAGCCGATCGACCGTCTGCAGCGCGAGCGGGAAGCCTTGCGCCGCGCCCACGCACTCGAGCGCACCTAGCCTGCCTTGCGTCGCGCGCTCGACCTCTGCCTCGAGTTCAGCCGGCGTAAGCGCCAGCAGCTCGCGCGCATGCTCGGCGTGGGCCGACCAGACGAGCGACACATACGCATCAGGCGCCCCGGAGGAAATCCCCGCGGGGGGCAGCGGCAAGAGCGCGAGCACCTCGCCGTTCGCAAACCATTGGAACGCAGTCTCGCCGTGCGGCTTCGCGGCCTTGAAATTGGCGACGACGCCCATTTGCCGATAGTCGCGCCGCTTCACTTTCGCGTCAGTCTGCGCCCGCACCCATGAATGCGCGCCGTCGGCGCCGACGATGAGGTCGGCCTCGATCACCCGGCCGTTCGCAAGCGCGAGCGTGGCCACATCGGGCTTCACATCGAGGCCCTGCGCGCGCGTGTCGAGCCATGTGACTTGCGGCTGAAAGCGCAGCGCGGCATCGAGCGCATGCTCGATCAGTTGCGATTCGACGATCCACGCGAGCTGCGGCACCGCGGCCTGGAAGGCCGAGAAATGGAGCTCGGCCAGCGCGTCGCCGTACACGCGCATGTCGTAGACGGGCCCGAGGCGGTCGTGATCGAGCGCCTGCCAGATGCGCAAGCGTTCAAGCAGTGCCTGGGAGCTCGCCGAGAGCGCGTAGATGCGTGCGTCGAAAGGCACATCGGCTGCGCGCGGCGCCGCGGGCTGCGCGATTAGCGCGATGCGCAGGCCGGCTTGCGCGAGCACGAGGGCGGCGCTCTTGCCGATGAGCCCGCCGCCGACGACGGCGACATGGAACGTCTGATGATTGGCGGTCATGGGTGGGCATTATAAGCTGCGCGCAGCAAGGGCGCCGGGGCGATGGAGTGGGCCGGAGCAGCAGATTTTCTGTAGATTCAAGACGTGAGCGAGGTATTCGGGGGTTCCACCTTGCCAATGCCAGCAGGCAGCGCCTTGCGCGGTCCATCCTCGCCGCCCTCGTTGCGACAGAACCAATATGCGGGCTGCCGATCCACCTTAAAAACGTTTTATTTCAAACACTTATCCTTGCAGTGAGCCCGGCCGCAAGTGCCGCCAACGCGTGCGCCTTCTCTTCATCTCCGATGCCGGTGATTGCGGCAACGAGGCGCTCGCGCTGAGGCTCGCTCAGGTGTGACATCCCGGCTCCGAGACCAGCCAGCGCGACCGCCCTGTACTTTTCATCGTTGATACCGGTAGCCGCGGCAATGAGGCGCTCACGCTGAGGCGCGTTCAGGTGTGCCATCTCGGTTCCCAGTCCGGCCAG
>DASZGN010000323.1:0-7299 GCA_035938775.1 Trinickia sp. | reverse complement strand
CGACACGCTTTCATGCGCTGCATCAGCTGATGAATCGCTTGCGCGCCGCGGGCGCGACCAAGGCCGTGGACGCAATCGAGCCTTACTTAAACGAGCTCGCGCCGCTGCTTCACGAGCCCAGCGAGCCGGTGCTAAGCGCCGCCGATGCGGCGCGCTCAGCCGAAAAGCTGGAGGCGTTCAAGGCCGCCTTGCCCCGGCGCGTGCGAGCGGCGCGCGTCCTGTTGACCGTGCACGCGGACTTTCCGTTGCTCGAATTCGATACCGCGGCCGAGCTGCTCTACCGCTTCGTGGAAGACATGCATGCGTACACTCTGACGTATGCCTCGCTCGCCCAGACGACGCACGATCGTGAGCGTTCACCCGAGCGCTACGAGCCGAAGACCAACGCGATCACCGCCGGGGTGGCCGGCATACGCGGCGCCATCGTGGTAGCCCTGGCCGGCGCATTCTGGATCGCGACCGCCTGGCCGAGCGGCGGCGCCCTCGTGTTCATGGGGGCGACCGTCAGCGCGCTGGCATCGTCGTCGCCGCGGCCCACGCTAGCGGCGCTGCAGCTCACCGGGGGCGCCGTGCTGGCGGCGATAAGCGGCTTCATCGTCGACTTTCTCATCCTTCCGCATGTGGACGGCTTTCCGCTGCTGTGCGCCGCGCTCGCGCCACCGCTCGCGTTCGGCGTCTTCCTCTCGACGCGTCCGAAATTTGCCGGCTACGGGACTGGCTTGTGCATCTTCTTCTGTGTGCTGGCCGGCCCCGATAACCTGAATCACTACGATGCGGCCGATTTTGTGAACCAGGCGCTCGCGTTCGTGCTAGCCATGTCGGCCGCGGCGCTCGCGTTCGCCTTGCTATTGCCGCCTTCGACGCCGTGGATGCGCTCGCATCTGCTCAACGATCTGCGGCGCCAGGTGGTACTCGCCTGCGCGGCGCCGCTCGCGCGAGTGCGCGCTCGCTTCGAGAGCCGCGCGCGCGATATCGCTTTTCAGGCCCACTCGCTCGCCGACCCGGAGTCGCACGCCCGGGGCGAAGCGCTCGCCTGGCTCGTCGCGGTGCTCGAGGTTGGGCATGCGGTGATCGACCTGCGCGGCGAGCTGGACCAGTTGCCGCGCGATCCGCGTTATGCGCCGACGATGCCCTGGCGCAAAAGCATCGACAAGTCCCGCAGGACGCTGGTCGCGCTGTTCAAGCAGCCCGGACAAACGCGGCTCGACGCGGCGCTCGCGGCAAGCTACGACGCCATCGCCGCGGTTCAGCAGACGCTTGCCGCCTTCGAGCCTCCCCGCGACGAACGTCGCCGATTGCAACGTATCCTGAGCCATCTGCATTTCATCCGCACCGCGCTGCTCGATCCCGAATCGCCGCTCTCGGCCTTTGCCGGCAGCGCGAACGCCGCGCGGCGCGATGAAGTCGCGCGTGCCTGACGGAGCCCATCATGTCTCGAGAAATCGCCATTTTCGGCGCGTTTATCCCCACCATCGTGCCGCTTTGCGTTGCCGGTGCCGCGCTCACGTGGGTGCTCGACCGCCTGTTCGCGTGGACGGGCCTCTACCGCCTCGTCTGGCACCCCGCGCTTTTTCGTGCGAGTCTGCTCACCTGCGTCTGCGGCGCGCTGGGCCTGGCCATCTATCGTTGAACGGCGCTTTCCTCATCTAGCAATCAAGCCGAATCATGACTCTTCCAAAAATCATTGGCTTTCTCGCCACCGCGGTCGTGTTCGCGGTTGCGGTCTTCATCGGCCGCGCTTTGTGGGTGCATTACATGCACGACCCATGGACGCGCGACGGCCGCGTGCGCGCTGAGATCATCAACGTCGCGCCGGACGTGTCGGGCGCCGTCGTCGATTTGCCCGTCGTGGACAACCAGTTCGTGAAGAAAGGGCAGGTGCTGATGCAGATCGATCCGTCGCACTACCAGGTGGCCGTCGAGCAGGCCGAAGCCGCGGTGGCCGCGCGTCGCGCCGAATGGCAGATGCGGCGGCAGGATGCCCAGCGCCGCGCCGACCTGGACAACCTCGTCGTTTCGAAGGAAAACCGCGAAAACGCCTCGCAAGCCGCCGCGAGCGCCGAAGCGCAGTACCGGCAGGCGGTGGCCGCACTCGATGCGGCCAAGCTCAATCTTTCACGCACGACGGTGGTCGCGCCCGTCGACGGGTACGTGACGAACCTGAACGTGTACCGCGGCGACTACGCGACGGTCGGCAACGCGAGGCTCGCCATCATCGACAGCCATTCGTTCTGGGTCTACGGCTATTTCGAGGAGACGAAGCTGCCGCGGGTGAAGGTGGGTGATCCCGCCCAGATCCGGTTGATGAGCGGCGGCATATTGAAGGGTCACGTCGAAAGCATTTCACGCGGCATCTACGACCGCGACAATCCGCAAAGCCGCGAACTCGTCGCCGAAGTGAACCCGACGTTCAACTGGGTGCGGCTCGAGCAGCGCGTGCCGGTGCGCATCCATATCGACGAAGTGCCCGACGGGCTCACGCTCGCCGCCGGCACGACCTGCACGGTGGTGATCTCGCCGCGGGGCTGAGCGGCCTTTCGTGAGCGCGTTCAGCCAGTTGGGCGTGCGGTGAGCCTGGGATGCATTCCGCCGGGCCGCCCCAAGGAAGGCATCCGCCCCCACGCCGCCCCTCAACGCGCCTCGTGCAGCTGGAACTTGCCGACCAGCCGCTTGAGGGACTTCGCTTGATCGTCCAGCGAGCGCGCCGCGGCCGTCGCCTCTTCGACGAGCGCCGCGTTTTGCTGCGTGCCGGCATCCATCTGCGTCACCGCGCGGTTGACCTCCTCGATGCCCGCGCTTTGCTCGGTCGAGGCCGCCGAAATCTCGCCCATGATGTCGGTCACGCGCTCCACCGCCTGCACGACTTCGTCCATCGTGCGGCCCGCGTCCTCCGCGAGGCTCGAGCCGTTCGCCACGCGCTCGAGCGACGTGCCGATGAGCGCCTTGATCTCCTTCGCCGCCGCCGCGCTGCGCTGCGCGAGGCTGCGCACTTCGCCGGCCACGACGGCGAAGCCGCGCCCCTGTTCGCCCGCACGCGCCGCTTCCACCGCGGCATTGAGCGCGAGAATATTCGTCTGGAACGCAATACCGTCGATCACGCCGATAATGTCGCCGATGCTCTTCGCGCTGTCGTTGATCTCGCCCATCGTCGTGACGACGCGCGACACCACCTGGCCGCACTTCGACGCAATCTCCGACGCATTGTTCGCGAGCGTGCTCGCCTGCTTTGCGTTGTCGGCGTTCTGGCGCACCGTCGAGGTGAGCTGCTCCATGCTCGTCGCCGTGCGCTCGAGCGAGACGGCCTGCTGCTCCGTGCGTTGCGACAGATCGAGGTTGCCCATCGAGATTTCACCCGCCGCCGAGGCGATCGCTTCCGCGCTTGCCGCGATTTCGCCGACCGTGCCGGCAAGGCCCCGCTGCATGTCCGACAGCGCATACAGCACGCTCGAGGTGTCGTTCCTCGCGACCCTGATCGAATTGGACAGATCGCCGGCCGCGATATGGCTCGCGATGTCTTTGGCGTAAGCCGGCTCGCCGCCCAACTGGCGCGTGACGCGCCGCACGACCCATTCGCTGACGAAAAACGCGACGGCGATCAGCGCTGCCGTCATCGCAGCCATCATCACGAACGACGACTTGAAGATGAACGCGGAAGCCTCGATCGTCGCCTTCGCCTGGGTGCCGCGCTGAGCGACGAGCTCATCGACGAGCTTTTCGAGCTTGCCCGTTTCGACGAGCAGCGACACGTCCTGCATGCCCACCTGCCAGTTCATCTGCGACAAGTCGAGCGATTGCGCCTTCATGAGCGTCACGAAATCGCGCAGGTGGCCGCTCCAGGCCGACACGGCCGCGGCGAATTTCTGCTGCTGCGCGAGCGCCGCGCTGTCCGACGCGTCCGTGTACTGCTTGAGCGTTGTCAGTTCGCCGTCGATCGCGGCGAGGCTCTTGTCGACATCGGCGCCTAGCTGATCGCGCTCCTTCGCCGTTGAAGCGGTGAGCAGCATCTTCTGGGCGCGGCTCGCGCGCAGCACGTTCGCGCGCACTTCCTCCGCGGCGTGGCTTGCGACGTGGCCCTGGTCGTAGATCGATTTGATGGAACCGTTCAAGCGGCTGATCTGCGCGAGCGCAAACATGCCGATCACGAGCGTTCCGATGAGCAGCACGGCAAATGCGAGCCTGAGCGATGCCTTCACCGACAAACCGCTCCCGTTCGCTTTGCCTGCGCGCTTTGCCGAGCGCGCGCCGGCTCCCGGCTCGAGGGGAGCGCCCGCCTGCGATGCCGCCTCTGGAACAAAGCTCACCCCCGAGCGCCTGTCCAGCGATGTTGCCTTCATATTTTGGAACCCCTTCTTTGATTCGCCGCCGGTGAAAGTCGAAGCGCCGATGTCTTGACATCCTTCTCAGCGGCCTTCGCTTGCCGCCTTTTGCGAGTTGAACCGAGTGATCCGGTCCTCTGATCGTGCCCCCGTGGGCGTCTTATATCAGGACAAAAAGGATTCGGGGCAAACCGCCCCAAGCGGTTTATCGGCAACGAAAATTGCATCTTTAGGCCATCTTTAGGCAGCGAACCATTTTCTGCGTTGCGCTTGTCTTTTTCGCAACAAAGTTTGTCCGAGTATTTCGATTGAGCCACACTAAACTTGCGCTGTAAGTAGTGTGCACCGAACGTTGAACTGTCGCGGCCGCTGGACGTTTGGCGTCGCGTCTTCTCCTAATCTTTCTTCACCGCCCTACGATGCAAACGAACATGCACGAAACGAGCCTCGCCGCGAACCCCGCCGCCTCGATTCCGGCCGCGGCGCACCGCGCCCCGAGCGCACAGCGCACCGTCTACCCCGTGCTCGGCGCGATCAGCTTTTCGCACCTGCTGAACGACATGATTCAGTCGCTGATCCTCGCCATCTATCCGATGCTCAAGGCCAACTTTTCGTTGACGTTCGCGCAGATCGGCCTCATCACGCTCACCTACCAGATCACGGCGTCGCTGCTGCAGCCGCTCGTCGGCCTTTACACCGACAAGCGCCCGCAGCCGTACTCGCTGCCCGTCGGCATGGGCTTCACGCTGTCGGGCCTCGTGCTGATGTCGGTCGCGCCGAGCTTCGCGGTGCTGCTCGTTGCCGCGGCGCTTGTCGGCTGTGGCTCGTCGGTCTTCCATCCGGAATCGTCGCGCGTCGCGCGCATGGCCTCGGGCGGACGCTACGGCCTTGCGCAGTCGCTGTTCCAGGTGGGGGGCAACGCCGGCTCGGCGCTCGGGCCGCTGCTTGCCGCGCTCGTCATCATTCCGCACGGACAGCACAGCATCGCGTGGTTTTCGGTCGCGGCGCTCGTCGCGATCGTCGTGCTCGCGAACATCGGCCGCTGGTACAGCCGTCATCCCGCGACGAAGAAAAAGGCCGCCGCGCGCGCCGGCCATGCGACGCTCACGAACAACCGCGTGGCACTCGCCATCGGCGTGCTCATCCTGCTCGTGTTCTCGAAGTACTTCTATCTCGCGAGCATCAACAGCTACTTCACTTTCTATCTGATCGACAAGTTCCATCTGTCGGTGCAGGCCGCGCAGATCCACCTGTTCGTGTTTCTCGCGGCTGTCGCGGCGGGCACGATCGTGGGCGGTCCGATCGGCGATCGCATCGGCCGCAAGTACGTGATCTGGGTGTCGATCTTAGGCGTCGCGCCGTTCACGCTGCTTCTGCCGTATGCGAACCTTTTCTGGACCGGCGTGCTTACCGTCATCATCGGCGTGGTGCTGGCGTCGGCCTTCGCCGCGATTCTCGTCTACGCGCAGGAACTGATTCCGGGCAAGGTCGGGACGGTCGCAGGGCTCTTCTTCGGCTTGGCGTTTGGGCTCGGCGGCGTCGGAGCCGCGGCGCTCGGTCATCTCGCGGATGCGACGAGCATCGGCTACGTCTACAAGGTCTGCTCGTTCCTGCCGCTCATCGGCATCCTGACCGTGCTGCTGCCCGACATGGAGAGCAAGCGCGCTAAAGCTGCATGATCGACCACGCAGCCAGGGGATCGTCTCGTTGGAACACGGCGCCGCCGGTTTTCAAAAACCGCGGCGCTTTTCTTTGGTTCTTTCGCAATAAATGGCGTTCGAGCACGGGAATGGGAATGTATGGGACGCCTAATGCAGCGAACAGAACATATCAAGAGCCTCATCTAGCGGAATTAATCAACCTCAACAGCGTCACCGAGCTTTGCGCATGCGCGTACGACGCGCAGAGCAGGGCCGTCACGCAGACGGCAGCGTGCTTAGTCATCTCTATCTCCGGAGTTGTTCTTCGTCGAAAACCCCGCTGTTCGCCCCTTGCGAAACGCGCAAAAAAATCAGCGATTGACGAGCTGGGCAGGAATCAAAAGAATCATTACGGCGCCGACGATCAGCACACAGGCAGACGCGTACATCGCAATGACGGATGAATGGGTGAGATCGCGCAGCCAGCCGATAAGGTACGGGCTAACGAATCCAGCCAGACCGGCAAAGGCATTAATCGCTGCGATTCCCGCCGCCGCGCCGGTTCCGGCGAGAATGGCGGACGGCAATGCCCAGAAGAGCGGCCCCGGCGTGAGCACGCCCGCTGCCGCCAACGACAAGCCGAGGAGTGCCAACGGCACGTTGGTTCCTGACCACGCTGTCACCGCATAGCCGACCGCGCCAAGCAGCATAGGCACCACCAGATGCCAGCGCCGCTCGCCAGTGCGATCCGAATTCTTGCCAAACGAGACCATCGCAACCGCGCCGAAAACGAAGGGTATTGCCGAGAGTACACCGATGTAGAGCGCGCCCGTCGCGCCAGATGCCTTGATCAGCGTAGGCATCCAAAAGGTCAGGCCGTATTGGCCCATGATCACGCAGAAGTAGATGAACGCCATCAGTAGCATGCGCGGGTCGCTAAAGACTTGGCCGACTGTCTCCGAAATTCGCGCGTGACGGGTCGTAGTGGAATCCAGCGCGTTGGTGATTAGGGAGGCTTCCTCGCTCGTGAGCCAGCGCGCGTCGTCTGGCCGGTTTTCCAGATAGAAGAAAGCGGCGATGCCACAAACCAGCGATGGAACGGCCTCAATTAGAAAAAGCCATCGCCAACCGGGATGTCCGTGTGCACCGTTGAATGCTTCCAAGATCCAACCGGATAGCGGGCCGCCAATGATCCCCGCTAGTGGAATGCCAATCATAAAGATCGCTAACTGGTGCGAGCGGCGACGCACCGGATACCACTGCATCAGATACAGCACGATGCCGGGATAGAAACCGGCCTCTGCCGATCCAAGTAGAAAGCGCAGCACATAGAACTGCGTGGA
>DASZGN010000322.1:0-21182 GCA_035938775.1 Trinickia sp. | reverse complement strand
ATTCGAACAACGAGCGGGGCAAGCGCCGCGGCGCCGCCTCGCCCAAGCACGGTCAGACAGTTGAAACAGGAACGCATCGATTATCGCATGGGCCTTCTCACCTCTCCTGCGGAGGTGGACGCGAGCCAGTGGAACGCGCTCGTTGCGCGGCAGCCGCAGGCGACGCCCTTTTTGCGCCACGAATTCTTGAGCGCGCTCACGGTGACGCAATGCGCGACCGAGCGCACCGGCTGGGCGCCGCGCTTCGTCACGCTCACGGACATGCGAACGGGCGAGCTTGCCGCCGCGGCGCCGCTCTATCTGAAGAGCCACTCTTACGGCGAGTACGTGTTCGATTGGGCCTGGGCCGACGCCTATCAGCGCAATGGCCTCGCCTACTACCCGAAGCTCGTGTGCGCGGTGCCGTTCACGCCCGTGCAAGGCACGCGCCTCATTGCCGTCGATGAAACAGCGCGCCGCCAGCTTGCGGCGTCACTCGTCACGCTTGCCGAGCAGTCGGAGGTGTCGTCGCTGCATGTACTCTTTCCCACCGATGAGCAGGCAATTACATTAAGCGCGCTCGGCATGATGCGGCGCGAGGGTATCCAATTTCACTGGCTCAACGAGGGCTATCGCGACTTCGACGACTTTCTCTCGACGCTCGAACAGAAAAAGCGCAAGAACATCCGCGCGGAGCGGCGCAAGGTACGCGAGGCGGGCGTGACGATCCGCCGCGTACGTGGCGAGGATGCGACCGACGCCGACTGGCGTTTTTTCAACCGCTGCTACCGGCAGACGTACCGAGAGCATTTTTCGTCGCCGTATCTGAACCTCGAATTCTTTCGCATGATCGGCGCGACGATGCCCGAGAACCTGCTGCTCATCATTGCCGAGCGCGAGGGCCGGCCGGTCGCAAGCTCGCTCGTCGTGTACCAGCGCGACGAACAAAACGGCGGGGCGCTTTATGGGCGCTACTGGGGCGCGGTGGAACATGTCCCGTGCCTGCACTTCGAAACGGCCTACTACCAGCCGCTGGAGTTCTGCATCGAAGAGAAGCTCGCCGTTTTCGAAGGCGGCGCGCAGGGCGAGCACAAGATGGCGCGCGGCTTCTTGCCGACCGTCACGCATTCGGCCCATTGGCTCGCGCATCCCGCATTTGCCGATGCGGTGGGACGTTTCCTGGCAAATGAGGCGAATCTGATTCACGCGCACGTCGACGAGCTGCGCGAGCACGATCCGTTCAAAAAAAGCTGAAAGCCGGCGATGCCCTGGTTTCTCTATCTCATCGAATGCGCGGACGGCAGCGTCTACACGGGCATCGCGACCGACGTCGCGGCGCGCTACGCCAAGCACGCCAATGGCACCGGCGCGCGCTACACGCGGGCAAAAAAGCCCGTGGCGCTTTTGGCGTCGTTCGAGCTTGCCGACCGATCGAGCGCCTTGCGCGCGGAATACCGGGTCAAGCGGCTTGCGCCCGAGCAAAAGCGCGCGCTCGCGGCGGGCTCGCGCACGTTGGGGTCGGTGCTGCCGGATGAGAACAACGAAAGTGCGCCCACTGAGGATGCCGCGCCGGATCGCGCCGCGTAAGCCCTGGGGCTCACGCGGGAAGACGATTGCGGCAGCCGGCCCGCGCTCCGAGCGCATCGTGTGAACGCCGGACCGCTGTACGGCCCGCTGAATGGCCCACTGTGCGGCCCACGTTGGCCGAAATAGGGTTCCGACTGACTTCCGTTGGTCCGATATTTTCTCGCCAACCCACTCAGCCAGCCACGAACACCGAAAATAAAAAAAGCCGCGCTAGCCATCCCAGGCTCGCACGGCTTTCTTTTCCGCTATCGCGCTTTCACGGCGCGGCGGCGCATCCGATTACTTCTTGAAGTTCGCCACGCCTTCGCTGATTTCCTTATGCGCGGCTTCGATGCCGGCCCATCCCTCGACCTTCACCCACTTGCCTTTCTCAAGCGCCTTGTATTGCTCGAAGAAATGCTTGATCTGGTCCTTCAGATAAGCGGGCACATCGTCGATCGACTTCATGCCGGCGGTCATCGGGCACAGCTTGTCGTGCGGCACCGCGACGAGCTTCGCGTCGACGCCCGACTCGTCGGTCATCTGCAGCATGCCGAGCACACGCGAGCGCACGACGCAGCCCGGAATCAGCGGAAACGGCGTAATGACGAGCACATCGACCGGATCGCCGTCGCCCGAAAGCGTCTGCGGAATGTAACCATAGTTGACTGGATAACGCATGCCCGTGCCGATAAAACGATCGACGACGAGCAGGCCCAGCTCCTTGTCCGCTTCGTATTTCACCGGATCGCTTTGCGCCGGGATTTCGATGATGACGTTGAAGTCTTGCGGAAGATCCTTGCCCGCGGGGACGTGATTGAAGCTCATGACGTTCTCTTGGCGAAATGAATACGGGGAGGAGGCAAACGCCAGGCCGGCCACGGCCGGCGCGTGCCCCTTGTGCGATGCGGGCCATTATAGCCGGAGAAGGCGTGCACACTTGCGCCACTTGCACGCCAATCGCGCCATAATCAATGCTCGTTGCGTTTGCCCTGGCGGTACTGACTGACAAGGAGCCTCGCATGGAAGAAGCGAAGCATTTCATCCGCAACGGCTGGCAAGCGCCCTCGGGCGGCGAGACGATCGACGCGATCGACCCGTCCGACGGCAAGCCGTTCACTCGCATCGCACGCGGCACCCCGGCCGATATCGACGCGGCCGTCGCGGCCGCCCGCGCGGCCTTCGAAGGCGAGTGGGGCCACTCGAGCGCCGCGGAGCGGGGGCGCGTGCTGTCCCGGCTGTCGATGTTGATCGCCGCCTGCGGCGACGAGCTTACGCACCTCGAAGCCCGCGACACCGGCAAGCCGCTTCGCGAAGCGCGCGCCGATGCGGCCGCGCTCGCGCGCTACTTCGAGTTCTACGCCGGCGCCGCCGACAAGCTGCACGGCGAAACCCTGCCCTATCAATCCGGCTACACGGTGCTGACCCTGCGCGAACCGCATGGGGTGACCGGCCACATCGTGCCGTGGAACTATCCGATGCAGATCTTCGGGCGCAGCGTCGGCGCGGCGCTCGCGGCCGGCAATGCCTGCGTCGTCAAGCCGGCCGAAGATGCCTGCGTTTCGCTTTTGCGTGTCGCGGCGCTCGCCGCGGAGGCGGGCTTGCCAGCCGGTGCGCTCAACGTCGTGACCGGCTACGGCAACGAGGCCGGTGCCGCGCTCGCGCGCCATCCGGGCGTCGATCACATCTCTTTCACGGGCTCGCCGCCCGTCGGCGCGCTCGTCGCGCAAATGGCCGCGGAACACCATGCGCCCGTCACCCTCGAGCTGGGCGGCAAGTCACCGCAGATCGTCTTTGCCGATGCCGATCTCGACGCCGCGCTGCCCACTCTCGTCGCCGCGATCGTGCAAAACGCCGGACAGACCTGCTCGGCGGGCAGCCGCGTGTTGATTGAGCGTAGCGCCTACGCGACGCTCGTCGAGCGCCTGGCCGCCGCGTTCGACGCGTTACGCGTCGGCCCGAGCGGGGCCGACCTCGACTGCGGGCCGCTCATCAGCGCGAAGCAGCAACGGCGCGTCGCGCAGTTCGTGGCCGATGCCGAGCGCGACGGCGTTCGCTGCGCGGCGCGCGGCACCATCGTCGAGGATGCGCCCGCGGGCGGCTTCTACCAGGCGCCGATGCTCTTCACCGACGTGCCTCCCGTGCACCGCATCGCGCGCGAGGAGATCTTCGGGCCGGTGCTCGCCGCCCTGCCCTTTAACGATGAAGCCGAGGCCATCGCGCTCGCGAACGGCACGCCGTATGGGCTCGTCGCGGGGATCTGGACGCGCGACGGCGCACGGCAGCTGCGGCTCGCCCGGCGCGTGCGCGCGGGTCAGGTGTTCATCAACAACTACGGAGCGGGCGGCGGGGTCGAACTGCCGTTTGGCGGCACCGGGCTCTCGGGCCACGGCCGTGAAAAAGGCTTTGAAGCGTTGTATGGGTTCACCGTGCTGAAAACTATCGCGATCCGGCACGGCTGAAGCACGGCTCGAATGGTCTTCAGGCGCACGGAAAACGCTCGGCAAACGGACGCCAAACGCACGGCGAACCACCGGCAGCCCCGGCGAAACGCAAGGCATTAAAGCGCGTTGGAAAGCACGACAAGACCGAAAGAAACAAGGCCACCAGAAGTCATTACGAAATGACAAACACAGGAGACATCATGCGACTCAAGGACAAGACGGCCGTCATCACAGGAGGCGGCTCGGGCTTCGGCGAGGGCATAGCGAAGACGTTCGCGCGCGAAGGAGCGAATGTCGTCGTCAACGATTTGAACGGCGCCGCGGCCGAGCGAGTCGCGAGCGAAATCGCGCTCGCCGGCGGCCGCGCGATCGCCGTGGCCGGTGACGTCACGCAGCTCGCCGACTGGCACGCCTTGCGCCAGGCTGCGCTCGACGACTTCGGCAGCGTGCAGATCGTCGTCAACAACGCGGGCACCACGCATCGGAACAAGCCGGTGCTCGAGATCACCGAGGCCGAGTTCGATCGCGTTTATGCGGTGAACGTGAAGGGCATCTATTGGAGCGTTCAAGCGTTCGTGCCGTATTTCCGCGAGCAAGGCGGAGGCGTGTTCGTCAACATCGCGTCGACGGCAGGCGTGCGTCCGCGCCCGGGCCTCGTCTGGTACAACGGCAGCAAGGGCGCTGTCATCGTCGCGAGCAAGGCGCTCGCCGCCGAGCTCGGCCCCAATCGGATTCGCGTGAACTGCGTGAACCCGGTCATGGGCGAAACCGCGCTGCTTTCCGAGTTCATGGGCGTCGAGGACACGCCCGAGAACCGCAAGCGCTTTTTAGGCAGCATTCCGCTCGGCCGGTTCTCGACACCGCAAGATGTCGCCAACGCGGCGCTCTACCTCGCTTCCGATGAAGCGGAGTTCGTGACGGGCGTCGCCCTCGAAGTCGACGGCGGACGCTGCGTCTGACATCGGCCGGGCGGCAGACGCGCCCGGCTCACCATCCTAAGAAAAAAGCAAGAGGAGATATCATGGCAAGTCCCGTCGATCCTTTATCGATGCCCGGCACGGGCACCCCGCCGTCGGTCACCGAGGAAGCCATTTACCGCAGGGTTTCGTGGCGGCTATTGCCGCTCGTGCTGCTTTGCTACCTGGTCGCGTATCTCGACCGCGTCAACGTCGGCTTCGCGAAGTTGCAGATGGCCGCCGATCTGCACTTGAGTGACGCCGTCTACGGCTTTGGCGCCGGCATCTTCTTCCTCGGCTATTTCATCTTCGAAATTCCGAGCAACCTGATCCTGCACCGCGTCGGCGCGCGGCTGTGGATCGCGCGGATCATGGTGACCTGGGGCATCCTCTCCGTGCTGACGATGTTCGTCACCACGCCGACGATGTTCTACGTCATGCGCTTTTTGCTCGGCCTCGCCGAAGCGGGCTTTTTCCCCGGCATCATCCTCTACCTCACGTACTGGTACCCGGCACACCGGCGCGGACGCATGACCACCTGGTTCATGACGGCGGTCGCGCTGTCCGGCGTCGTGGGCGGCCCGGTGTCGGGCTACATCCTCAAGACGTTCGACGGCGTGAACGGATGGCACGGATGGCAGTGGCTCTTCCTGCTCGAAGGGCTGCCTTCGATCGTAGCCGGCGTGGTCGTCTTTTTCGCGCTCGATGACCGTATCAGCACCGCCAAGTGGCTCTCGGCCGAAGAAAAGCGCGTGCTCGAGCGCAACATCGATGTCGAGGAAGCGGGCAAGGAGAATTTGTCGCTCACGCGCGTGCTGTCGAGCCCGCGCGTCTGGCTCATGAGCCTCATCTACTTCTCGTTCGTGATGGGACTCTATGGCGTGAGCTTCTGGCTGCCGACGATCATCAAGGCAACAGGCGTTACCGATGCCTTCGCAATCGGCCTTTTGTCCGCGATTCCGTTCGCCGCGGCGGTGGTCGTGATGCTCCTCGTCGCGAAGAGCGCCGACAAGCGGCGCGAGCGGCGCTGGCATGTCGCGCTGCCGGGCTTGGGCGGTGCGCTGGGGCTCGTGCTGGCGGTGACATGGGCGCACGACACGACACTTGCCATGGCCGCGCTCACGCTCGCCACCGCCGGCATCATCACTACGCTCCCGCTCTTCTGGAGCCTGCCCACCGCGATTCTCGCGGGCGCGGGCGCGGCGGCCGGCATTGCGATGGTCAACTCGATCGGCAATCTGGCAGGCTTTTTGAGCCCCTACGCCGTGGGTTGGCTCAAGCAGGCTACAGGCGCCAACGACGCCGGCATGTTCCTGCTCGCCGGCTTCATGGTGCTCGGCGCGCTGCTCGCGATCAGCGTGCCGGCGCGGCTCGTCAACAAATGATGGAAAGCTTAAGCCGCGCGGCGGGCCGTGCACGACGCGGCCCGCCCGCCTGCGGCGAAGCGCGCCCTCAGACGATCTTCATCGCCAGCGCGCTCGCGCGGTAGTGCTCGCTCGCGCGCTCGGCGTCGCCGAGCTGCTCGAAGAGCCGCGCCAAGGCGCGGTGCGTGCGGACGGTGAGCGCGTCGTTGCCGTCGGCGAGCTGAAGCGCCGCTTCGAGGAACGACTGCGCCTTGCCCCACAACTGCTGCTGCAGGCACAAGCGGCCAAGCGCGAACTGAAGATCGGCATCTTCGGGGCGATCCTTACGCCACGCTTCGGCTTTCTGAATGAGCGGCAGCGCATCGCCGTCGGCCGTCTCCGGATAGCGCCGCAAAAGTCGCGCATCCCAGTTGTGCTGCAACGCCTCTTCGACAATCCTGCGCGCGTCGTGATGACGGTTCAGCGCAATCAGCAGCTCGGCGGCGAGATCGGCCAGGCGCGGCGATTGCCGCTCCGCCGCCGGCAGCGAATGCCACAGCGAAAGCAGCGCGTCGGCGTCGTGCCGGCGGTCGCGCAAGAGGTTTTCGGCCGCCTGTTGCCGCAGCCGCACCGCAACGGCGGGATGAATCGCCTCGCGCTTTTCGAGCGTCTTCACGAGCTTGAGCACTTCCGCCCAGTTCTTCAGCTGCTGTTGCGCGCGCAGCGCGATTTGCTGCGCGTGGATGCGCCGGCCGCCTTGCGACTGTATCTCGGTGAGCGCGGCAAGCGCGCCGTCGGCATCGCGCCCATCGGCACGCATGTCCGCGCTTGCCATCAAGCGGGCGTCTTGCCAGTCGGGCGAGTCGATCGCCGCGAGCCATTCGTCGCGGCGCACGTACTCGCGCATCCGGTGCGCGGCCTCGGCGGCGATGAGCCCCGCCGCGCCCTTGTTCGCCTCGAACGCGAGCGCTTCACGCGCGGCCTTCTCGGCACGCGAGAAACGACCCGCGTAGAGATTGGCGAGCGCCTCGCGCAACGCCCCGTGCGCTTTCGACTCGCGCGACCGCTGGCGGTACGCGACCACGCGCTGCGGCATCGTCCAGACGTTGCGCGCGAACCGCGTGAGCGCGTAGAGCACGATGTAAAGCACGATGATCGCGACCACGCACAGGTTCAGCGACAAATCCACGCGGTACGGCGGATAAACGAGCAGCACCTGGCCGGCGTCGAAGTGCCCGACGGTGGCGAGCACCGCGGCGAGCGCGAACAGAAACGCGAGCCACAAGAGTCCCCTGAGCGCCATCGTCACCCCCGGCTCTTGTAGTTGTGCACGGCTTGCAGGCTCATGTTCAGGTTCGGAATCTCGACGGCCGCCGAGCCCTGATCGACTTCCTTCACGAGCTCGCGCACGGTCTGCGTGTGCTTGGATGCGGCGTCGAAGTAGCGGGCAAGTGTGGCATCGGCCGCGTGCAGATCCGACTTGAGCGTCGTCTGGTTGCGCGAGAGCAGCGCGAGCCGCGCCGACAAAAGCCGCAGCTTCACGTTCTCGCGCAAGAACTGGCCTTGCTCCGGCGAATTGATCATCGCATCGGCATTGTCGATACGGCGCACTTGCACAAGCCCCTTCAATTGCTGGCCGACTCCGGCCGAGAACTCGTGCCACCACGTTTTCCAGCGCGGCTCGCCGGACGTGCCCGCCATGTCGGCCGCGCTCGCCCCGCTGGCTGCGCGGGGGCGGTCCGCCACACTCGCCACACTCGCCACACTCGTCGTACTCGTCGCCTCAGCCCCCGAGGACGCCATTCCAGGCGCCGGGCGCAATGTTGGCGCTTCGCCCGCGAGCGGCAGCGAATCGATCTGACTGATCGCGTCGTCGAGCTTGATCGCGAGACCGGTCAGGTCGGTCGACGGCGTCGCCTTCAGCTTGTCGATGTCCTGCATGATCGCGCGGCGCACGACGAGCGCCTGCGGGCTAGCCGACGCGGCAAGCCTCGAGTCGGCGCTTTGCAGCGCGAAAAGCGCAAGCTGCGTGTTTCCGGTGAGCTGAAGCTGCTCGCTTGCGCTCGACAACATTTGCTCGACTTCGGCAAGCGTCCAGTCATCGCGGTTGCGCGCGAGATCCTGATATTGCTGCTGCAACGCCTGCTGGGCCGTTTGAGCATCGGCCAGCTTGGCTTGCAACTGCGCGGACTGCGCATCGATCTGATGCACGGCCGTCAGCGCCTGATCCATCTTCACGCGCAGCTCGGTGGTTTGCGCATCGTTTGCCTGCTGGCGCGCCGCAAGCCGCGCGTCGAGCCGGTCGAGCTTGCGGTTCAGCGCATAGGCGGCGATGCCCGTCGCGCACGCGAGCAGCACGACGACAAGCCACAGCAACGCGCCGCCGCGCCGCCGCGGCGCGTCGTAAGCCGGCGGTTCAGACGCAAAGGCAGGCGCGGCAGGCTGCGTGAACGCGGGATTGGGGGAGTCGTGGTTCGTATCTGTCATGCGCGAATAAGCCGTAGAAGAGGCGCGAGCCGGTTGATCGAGGACGGCGCGAGACGATGCGGATAAGCCGCGCAAGGCCGCCAGGATGCGATCATCGCCGGGGCCGGATTGCGTAATCCTATCAAAACCCAATGTCCGCCCCGTTTCGGCAATGCGCGGATGCGGCACGACGATCGGCGCGTCCTTGAGCGCCCGTTGCTCGACATCAGACAAATTCTCGCCAACGAGCGCGTGAAGATTGCGCAAGCCCTCCGAACTCGTCGCGAGCCATGCGTGCGGGGCGCCGGCCAGCAACGCGCGCACCTGCGCCCACGCGCTCGCGTCGGGCTCGGGCACCACGCGCCGATAGGCCGCCACCGCCTCCACCTGCGCGCCCGCTTCGCGCAAGCGATCGGCAAGCCATTCGCGGCCGCCGTCGCCGCGCACGATCAGCACACGCTTGCCAGCTAGCGACGCAACGCCAAGGCTTGCGTCGATCGCCGCAAAGAGCGCCTCCGAATCGAAGCGCGCTTCGCCGCCCTCACCGGCGGCTTCGGGCGCATCGGCCGATGGGCAAATCACCTGATGCGTGGGACGGGCGATGCCGTGACGCGCGAGCGCGGCCACGCTGCCCGGGCCGACGACTCCGATGGGCACGTCGAGCGGCCAAGCGGCACCCGTCCGAGCGAGCGCGCGATCGATGGCGTTCGGCGAAACGAACACGACAAGCGCGTAGCGCTCGAGCGAAGCGAATGCAGCTGCAAGCGGCGCATCGTCCTCGACCGGTGCAATACCGATCAACGGAAACTCGAATGCGGCGATGCCCTCCCGCGCAAGCCGTGCGGCGAGCTCCGCAGACTGTCCGGCCGGGCGCGTCAGCACCGCCGTGAAAAGCGGCGGCGCTTGCGTGCCGTGGGTGCCGTGGGTGCCGTGGGTGCCGTGGGTGCCGTTATCCGCCGCGGCACATGCCGGTTCGGTTTCGCGGCGCTCGACGCTTGTCATTGGCATGCGCACCGCCGCGCGCTTTACGCGGCCGACTCGCCGCGATGCTCAGCCGCCAGCGCGGCGACGACCTCACGCGCGCCTTGCGCTTCGAGCGCGCGCGCAAGATCGCGACCGAGCGCTCGAGCGTCGGCGACATTGGCAACAGGCGCCGTCGCTTGCGCGAACGCGGCGCGCGAGCCGTCGGGCATGGACACGCGGCCCGCGAGCTCGAGCGCGCCCTCGCGCCATACAGCGTGCGCGGCGAGCGGCACATCGCAGCTGCCGCCCAACGCGCGCGATACGGCGCGCTCCGCCTCCACGGCGAGAAGCGTCGGCTCGTGCCTGAGCGGCGCGAGCCATGCGGCGAGATCGGCGCGGCGAGCGCTGATCTCGATGCCGAGCGCGCCCTGCCCCGCCGCCGGGAGACTATCGCCCGCATCGATGAGCGCGCGGATGCGCGCGCCAAGGCCGAGGCGCTTCAAGCCGGCGGCCGCAAGAATGATGGCGGCATACTCGCCGCGGTCGAGCTTGCCGAGCCGCGTGTCGAGATTGCCGCGCAGGGGCTGGACCGTAAGGTGCGGGTAGCGCGCGCGCAGCATCGCTTCGCGGCGCAGGCTCGATGTGCCGACGACGCTGCCCGCCGGTAGCGCGTCGAGCGAGGCGTAATCGTTCGACACGAGCGCATCGCGCGGGTCCTCGCGCTCCATGACCGCCGCAAGCGTGAAACCTTCGGGAAGCTCCATCGGGACGTCTTTGAGCGAATGCACGGCGAGATCGGCGCGGCCGTCGGCGAGCGCGTTTTCGAGCTCTTTGACGAAGAGCCCCTTGCCGCCGACCTTCGACAGCGTGCGGTCGAGTATCTGATCGCCCCGCGTGGTCATCCCGAGAATGCGAACGTCGCAAGATGGATATAATTTCCGCAGCGCGTCGCGCACGTGCTCGGCCTGCCACATCGCGAGACGGCTTTCGCGCGAGGCGATCACGAGCTGAGCGGGCGGCGTGGCTGAATGGGTCTCGGAATTCATTGCTTCGGCAGTTCGAATGGCGGGATCGGATATCGAAGAATGGTAGCACGCACGAGTTGCCCCATTTTTCGCGCCAGCCGGGCTTCGGCCGCACTCCACGGCGCGCCACCGGCATCGCGATGCACCCACGCCACGAGCGCGGGCGCACATGCGCCAGGGCGCTCATCGCAGTCGTGTTACGGGTTTTGCAGTCCGCACGCGGCCCTTTGTCACTGACTTTGCTTTACTGAGGAACCCCACCGTGACGTATTCCGGCTCGGCGCACACGCGCCGCAACGATGCATCGTCTGCCTCGTCCGCTTCATCCGCTTCGTCATCCGCCTCATCCGCTTCAACGACACCGGCCGCGCCGAACAAGAGCGCCGATCCCGGACGCGAAGACAAGGACCAGCCGCTCTTTCAGGATATCCGCTACCTCGGCCGCCTGCTGGGCGACGTCGTGCGCGAGCAGGAAGGCGACGCCGTCTTCAACGTCGTCGAGACGATTCGCCAGAGCGCCGTCAAGTTCCGCCGCGAAGACGACAGCAGCGCCGCGCAGTCGCTCGAAAACCAGTTGCGCGCGCTCAGGCCCGAACAGACGGCGAGCGTCGTGCGCGCATTCAGCTACTTCTCGCACCTCGCGAACATCGCCGAGGACCGCCATCACAATCGGCGCCGCCGCATCCACGCGCTCGCGGGCTCGGCGCCGCAGGCCGGCACGATCGCCTGCGCGCTCGCGCGGCTCGCGCTCTCGGGCAGCGCCGATGCACCGGCGCTGCAACGCTTTTTCGACGGTGCGATGATCGTGCCCGTGCTCACGGCGCACCCAACCGAAGTGCAGAGGAAGAGCATCCTCGATGCGCAGCACGACATCGCGCGGCTGCTTTCCGAGCGCGACCAGCCGCTCACGGCGCGTGAACTCGCGCACAACGAGGCGCTCTTGCGCGCGCGCGTGACGGCGCTCTGGCAAACGCGGATGCTGCGCGAGTCGCGCCTCACCGTCGACGACGAGATCGAGAACGCGCTTTCGTACTATCGCGTGACGTTCCTCGACGAAATCCCGGCGCTTTACGCCGATATCGAAGCGGCGCTCGCCGAGCATACCGGCAAGCCGGCCCGGCTGCCGGCGTTCTTTCAGATGGGCACCTGGATCGGCGGCGACCGCGACGGCAATCCGAACGTCACGGCCGCCACGCTCGAGCATGCGATCACGCGCCAGGCGACCGTGATTTTCGAGCACTATCTCGAAGAGGTGCATGCGCTCGGCGCGGAGTTATCGGTGTCGAACCTGCTTGCGGGATCGAGCGAAGCGTTGAAAGCGCTCGCGCTCGCGTCGCCCGACGAGTCGCCGCATCGGGTCGACGAGCCGTACCGGCGCGCGCTGGTCGGCGTCTATGCGCGGCTCGCCGCGACCGCGCGGGGGCTGCTTGGCGCCGGCGCGGTGAAAACGCGCGACGCTTTTCGCGACGCGACGCCGTACGCGGATGCCGCCGAGTTCGCGCGCGACCTCACCGTGCTGATCGATTCGCTTGCCGCGCATCACGGCGCCTGTCTCGCCAAGCCGCGCCTCGCGCCGCTCGCGCGCGCGGCCGAGGTCTTCGGCTTTCACCTGGCCTCCATCGACTTGCGCCAAAGCTCCGACGTGCATGAAGCGGTCATCGCGGAGCTCTTCAAACGCGCGGGTGTGGAGGCCGACTACGCGGCGCTTGCGGAGTCCGACAAGCTGCGCCTGCTGCTTTCCGAGCTCGCGCAGCCGCGCCTTCTGCGCTCGCCGTACATCGAGTATTCGCCGCTCGTGAAGAGCGAGCTGGGCGTGCTCAAGATGGCGCGCGCAAACCGCGAGCGCTTCGGCGCGCGCGCCGTGCTCAACTACATCATTTCGCACACGGAGACGGTGAGCGATCTCGTTGAAGTGCTGCTTCTCCAGAAGGAGACCGGGCTGCTCGAAGGCACGCTCGGCACGCGGCACGGGGGCACGGGTTCGACCGCGAAAAACGGGCTGATGGTCATCCCGCTCTTCGAGACGATCGCCGACTTGCGCAATGCGTCCGCCATCATGCGGGAGTTCCTGGCGCTGCCGGGTGTCGAGGCGCTCGTCGCGCATCAAGGCGGCGAGCAAGAGGTGATGCTCGGCTACTCGGACAGCAACAAGGACGGCGGCTTTCTCACGTCGAACTGGGAGCTTTATCGCGCGGAACTCGCGCTCGTTGCGCTCTTCAAGAAACGCGGCATCAGGCTGCGCCTCTTTCACGGCCGCGGCGGCACCGTCGGGCGCGGCGGCGGGCCCACTTATCAGGCGATCCTCTCGCAGCCGCAGGGTACGGTCGACGGCCAGATCCGCCTGACCGAGCAAGGCGAAGTCATCGCGAGCAAGTTCGGCAACCCCGAAATCGGCCGGCGCAATCTGGAGACGGTGATCGCCGCCACGCTCGAAGCGTCGCTTTCGCCGCAGGGCAGCGCGCCCGCGAACCTGGCCGCATTCGAAGAGACGATGCAAGCGCTCTCGGATACAGCGATGGCCGCCTATCGCGCGCTCGTCTACGAGACGCCGGGTTTTACCGACTACTTCTTTTCGTCGACGCCGATCGCCGAAATCGCCGAGCTCAACATCGGCAGCCGCCCCGCCTCGCGCAAGCTGCAAGATCCGAAGAACCGCCGCATCGAAGACTTGCGTGCGATTCCATGGGGCTTTTCGTGGGGCCAGTGCCGGCTGCTGCTGACGGGCTGGTACGGCTTCGGCAGCGCCGTGGCATCGCACCTCGAAGGCGCCGCGAGCGAGGCGGAGCGCACAGAGCGGCTCGCCGCGCTCAGGCAAATGTACAAGACTTGGCCGTTCTTCTCGACGCTGCTGTCGAACATGGACATGGTGCTCGCGAAGACCGATCTCGCCGTCGCGTCGCGCTATGCCCAGCTCGTCGAAGACGAGAAGCTGCGCAAGCACGTGTTCGAACGCATTGTCGCGGAATGGGAGCGCACGTCGCACGCGCTCGCCGAGATCACGGGTAACGAAGAGCGGCTCGCCGACAACCCGCTGCTCGCGCGCTCGATCAAGAATCGCTTCCCGTACCTCGATCCGCTCAACCACGTGCAGGTCGAACTGTTGAAGCGCCACCGCTCGGGGGGCTCGAACGCACGGCAAAGCCGCGGAATTCACTTGACGATCAACGGAATCGCGGCCGGGCTGCGCAACACCGGCTGATTCGGCTGCTTGCGCGGTTGATGTGGAATCGGGGCTGTCCGCGTGAGGGCAGCCCTTTTTTTGTTGTGCATGGCGCGCGGCGCGGCCCCGCCCGTGAGCCGCACCGCATGCAGGCCAAGCGAATCGCGCGTTCGACATGTTGAAGCGCAAGTTCTTCTGCAGCGGCGGACGCGAACGCCTTGGGGAAGGCTATGAAAACTGGGGGCTCAAGATTTTCCCGTCCTAGAAAGCGAAAAGCCCCGGTGAAACTCACCGAGGCTGTGACGCCGACCGGGAACTCCCAGTCCACTTACGAATATTAAGGGGCTGACCCACGCGGCTGACAAGCTTTTCTAGCGTTTTTTGCGTTGCCGACGCTAGCTGATGTAATAACACATTCCTAACCTTCACTGGTCCAGTACGAAATTTACTTCTTCAGACGCTAGCTCGCCTCGACCATCACCACGTCGAGCATGAACGAGCCGTCAGGCTGCACATCGAAGTACGCGCGCACTTCATCGGGGGCGTGATCCCACAACGATCGGATCGCGTCGACGCGAACCTCAGGCGTGCGCATGCGCGCAACCCATTGGGCGAATTGCATGGGCAGCCGCCAGCGCTCGCGAATTTGCGCGTCAAAGCCTGCGCCGGCAAAGAACGCAAGCCATTCGTCGGCCCGGTAGTTGCGGATGTGCGAGCCGTCGCGCAGCAGTTCGACCGCCTGCAGATGCGTATCGAGAAGCGGATGGTCGGCGCCCGCCACATCGATGAAAAGCGCTCGGCCGCCCGCCTTCAATACGCGGCGCGCCTCGGCGAGCGCGCGCAGCACGTCATGCCAGTGATGCCCCGAAAAGCGGCTCACCACCCAGTCGAACGACGCGTCGGCAAACGGCAGGCGTTCCGCCGCGCCCTGCTGAGTTCGGATATTGGCGAGCCCACGCTCGCGCGCGGCGTGGGCGACGGTCGCGAGCATGGGCGGCGCGATGTCGTAGGCGAGCACCGAGCGCGCATGCGGGGATGCAGCAAAGCTCGCGTGGCCCGCACCGCAGCCGAGATCGAGCACATCTGCATCGGGTGTCGACGCGATAAGCGCCGAGAGCGTACGCAAATCGGCGCCGCTCGCGTGCGTCGGGCTTGTCAGATAAGCGGCGGCGGTCGAGCCGAAGGCGTCGGCGACCTGATCTTGGTGCTTCATCGAAGCGCTCCTGCAAAAGGGGGGGTGAGATATAAGCGCAACGCGGCATGCGCCAGGCGACCAGGGCATTCGTCTCATGCTCTGCCCATGCCGCTACAATACGATTCAAGCTAGTACCGGTACAAGGCGAGCATCTATCCTGGTATAGATGCCACCCGCTTTCCCCGTATCCGCCCGTTTCGTTTCTTATCAGGCCGGGCGATCGGGGGGGACCTGCGGCCTGTCGCGCCGCCGCCATATCCCCACGATTCGACGCACAACAATGACCCATTCGCCGTCCGATCTCACATCACGCTCAGCGCCGCGCACGCCATCGCGTACTACTTCGGCCTCCCCGTCCGAATCGCTCGAGGCGACACCCGCCAGAGCCCTCGGCGAATTCATCCGCGCGCATCGTGAGCGCCTCTCGCCGCTCGCGGTTGGCCTGCCGCCAGGGCCGCGCCGCCGCACGCCGGGCTTGCGGCGCGAAGAGGTCGCGCAGCTGTGCGGCGTGAGCCCCACCTGGTACACGTGGATCGAGCAGGGACGGCCGGTGTCGGCCTCGGCCGACGCGCTCGCGCGGATCGCCGTCGCATTGCAGCTCACGCGCGCCGAGCGCGGCTATTTGTTCGAGCTCGCCGGCGAGCGCGATCCGAACGAGCCCGCACCCGCCGCGGCCGACGTGCCCGCCACGCTGATCGCTACGGTGAACCTCGTCGATGCGCCCGCCTACGTGCTGGATCGCCAATGGAATGCGCTCGCCTGGAACACGCACGCCGCGGAGCTCTTCGTCGGCTGGCTGGACGGCCCGACGGACGAACGACGCGAGCGCAACTTGCTGCGCTTCATGTTCACCGCCCCCTCGGCGCGCGCGCTGATCGTCGATTGGGAAGCGCGGGCGCGGCGCCTCGTCGCCGAATTCCGCGCCGATTCGATTCGTCATCTGAATGACGCGCCGACGCGAGCCTTCATTGACGCCCTTTTGGCCGAGAACGAGGCGTTTGCGCGCTTCTGGGCGTCGCAGGACGTCGGCGAGCGCGAAGGCGGCGAGCGCGCGTTCGATCATCCGCGCGACGGGCGCGTCGTCTACAACCAGATCACGTTCAAGCCCGCGCACCGCGACGATCTGCTCTTCGTCGTGCTCGTGCGCGCCTGAAACGGCCGTCCCTGGCGGTAAGATAGCGGCCATTATTAACGACGGCCGCCGATGCCGCCCCATGACCGCCCAACCCTCCGAACCCACGCCGCACGCGCTCGCGGCACTCCTTGCGCGCATTGCCGATCACGACGCGGCGGCGCTTCGCACCCTCTATGAGCTGACCGCTTCGAAACTGTTTGGGGTCGCGCTTCGTATATTGGTCAAGCGCGAATGGGCGGAGGAAGCGTTGCAGGATGCATTTGTCAATATCTGGCGCTACGCGGGCGAATACCGCGAAAGCGTGGCGGCACCCCTTACGTGGATGGCGGCGATCGTGCGCAACCGTGCGCTCGACTGCTTGCGCCGGCAAAGGGCCGCAACGGCCGAGGGCATACCCGTGCTCACCGAATGGAGCGACACGCTCGATGACGTGCTGGCCGGCGACGAACGCGATCCGGCCGACTCGGCGCTCGTGAGCGAGCAGGCGCGGCTTTTGGCGAAGTGCATGGCGCGGCTCGACGCGAACCAGCGGCAGGCCGTCGCACTCGCCTACTTGCGCGATCAAAGCCATAGCGAAATCGCCCATGTGCTGAAGGTGCCGCTCGGCACCGTCAAGTCTTGGGTGCGTCGCGGCCTTGAAAAGCTGAAAACCTGCATGGGAGGCCAGTGATATGAATCTGCACCGGTATCCCGATCTCATCGACCGGCTCGCGGGCGAGTACGCGCTCGGCGTGCTGAGGGGCGCCGCGCGCAGGCGCTTTGCGCGGCTCGCTGAGCGCGATCCTGTCGTGCGCGCCGCAATCGAGGCGTGGCAGGCGCGCATCGATGCGATGACGGAGCTCGCGCGGCCCGTCGCGCCGCCGCCTTCGACATGGGAGGCACTCGAGCGCCGGCTAGGGCTCGCCGCGCCGCGCGACGAGCCTCGAACAGCCGCCGGCGCCACGCTTGCCGGCGCAGCCGCGCGCGCCGAGCGCCGCGGCGCGCGCTGGTTCGAGAGCCTGTCGTTCTGGCGCGGCTGGTCGATCGGCGCGACGGGGGCCGCGCTCGCCGCGGCGATCGCGCTTGCGGTGACGTTGCGCCCGTTCGCGGGGCAAACATCGCCCGCCCGGCCCGAGCAAGTGGCCGAGCATGCCCCGCCGCCATCGACCCGCGGCGGCGCGGCAATCGAGAACGTCTCGTACGTGGCGGCGCTCGCCGATGTGCAAACGAAGAAGACGATGGTCCTTGTCATGTGGGACGACAAGAAAGCGATGCTGAGCGTGCACCGGATGGCAGGCGGCGATGCCGCGCCGGCGGGCAAGTCGGAGGAGCTTTGGGGGATCCGCGAGGACGGCCGAAAGGTGTCGCTCGGCATGCTGCCGCCGGGCAAGATCGTCACCATGAAGATGCACGGCATGAACGCGTTCGTGAAGCTTGCCGTTTCGGTGGAGCCCGAAGGCGGCTCGCCCAGCGCCGACGGCCCGAGCGGACCCGTCGTGTGCGCCGGCAAGCTGATGGCGACGGCCTGACCTGCGACAAAAGCCTTCCGACGCTTCAAGTTCAAGACCTGACGACTCTTCGCCCCGACGCGCCAACCGCCGCGGAGAGCCGGCTGCGCCCGGCCTCGGTGATAAAATCGACTCCTTCCTCCGGCACGCCCGACGCGTGCCGCGCCGACGCATCGACACACCACTTCACTGCCCATCATCATGACGTCCCAACTGCACAAAAAAGGCGAAGCCTGGTCGGCTCGCTTCTCGGAGCCGATGTCGGAGCTCGTCAAGCGCTACACGTCGTCGGTTTTCTTCGACAAGCGCATGGCGCTCGTCGATATCGAAGGCTCGCTCGCCCACGCGAAGATGCTGGCCGCGCAGCAAATCATCGGCGCGGACGACCTCGCGGCGATCGAGCGCGGCATGGCGCAGATCAAGGGCGAAATCGAGCGCGGCGAGTTCGTCTGGCAGCTCGATCTTGAAGACGTTCACCTCAATATCGAAGCGCGCTTGACCGCGCTCATCGGCGATGCGGGCAAGCGCCTGCACACGGGCCGCTCGCGCAACGATCAGGTTGCAACGGACATTCGCCTGTGGCTGCGCGGCGAAATCGACCGCATCGGCGGCTTGTTGAAGGACTTGCGCGCGGCGCTCATCGATCTCGCCGAAGAGCATGCCGAAACGATCATGCCGGGCTTCACGCACTTGCAGGTCGCGCAGCCGGTCACCTTCGGCCATCACCTGCTCGCCTACGTCGAGATGTTCGGGCGCGACGCCGAGCGCATGCGTGATTGCCGCACGCGCGTCAACCGCCTGCCGCTCGGCGCGGCGGCGCTCGCGGGCACGAGCTATCCGATCGACCGTCACGCCGTGGCGCGCACACTCGGTTTCGACGGCATCTGCGCGAACTCGCTCGATGCTGTGTCCGACCGCGATTTCGCGATCGAATTCACGGCGGCGGCGGCGCTCGTGATGACGCACGTCTCGCGGCTTTCGGAAGAGCTCGTGCTGTGGATGAGCCCGCGCGTGGGCTTCATCGATCTGGCTGACCGCTTCTGCACGGGCTCGTCGATCATGCCGCAAAAGAAGAACCCGGATGTGCCCGAGCTCGCGCGCGGCAAGACCGGGCGCGTGAACGGCCACCTGATGGCGCTGCTCACGCTGATGAAAGGCCAGCCGCTCGCGTACAACAAAGACAATCAGGAAGACAAGGAGCCCCTTTTCGACACGGTCGATACGGTGGCCGACACGTTGCGCATCTTCGCGGAGATGGTCGCGGGCATTACGGTGAAGCCGGAGTCGATGCGCGCGGCGGCGCTGCAAGGGTTTTCGACGGCCACCGACCTCGCCGACTATCTCGTGAAGCGCGGCCTGCCGTTTCGCGACGCGCACGAGGCGGTTGCGCATGCGGTGCGTGTCTGCGTCGACAGGCAGTGCGATCTGGCCGACCTTACGCTGGATGAAATGCGTCGCGAGTTGCCCAACGTCGCGCATTTGATCGGCGACGACGTGTTCGGCTATCTCACGCTCGAAGGGTCGGTGGCAAGCCGCAATCACGCAGGCGGCACGGCGCCCGAACAGGTGCGCGCGGCGGCGCAGGCGGCGCGCAAGGCGTTGTGAGGCGAGCAGCGGGATGGGAAGGCTGATTGACCCCTTGCACGTGTAGCAAAAAAAGCTACGAGCAGGTTGCAAGGGGTTTGCCGATGGAGCGCGTGATCGTTTTGGACGCACTGCGAAAACAGCGCAACCTGTCCGACTACTCGGGCGTTCTCGTGCTCGATTCGGCGATGCGCGAATGCCTGGAGAGCGCTGCAAATCTCTTGGCCGACGTGCGAGCTTGGGTTCGGGCAAACAAGCCGGAACTGCTATAACGAACTAGGCCCATCAATTGTTACCAACCGCATCCGACAGATGCTTGAGCGTAGCGAGGCGCGCGCCGATCAGATCGACGCGTGCCGTTTGACCATCCAGCGGCGCCGTCGCGCTGAAATAAGCGGACCACGCGCGCTGCGCGTGCCAAAGCGCAGGCCGGGACGACGCCGGCAACTTCTCGCGCAGCGTGCGGTAGTAGCGGCTCAGATCGAATTGCGCATGCTCGCATGCGGCGTCGAGCGAACATGCGGGCATGCGTGGCGCCGGCTTGTCGGCCGGATCGACCGTCTGAGGCTGCGGCTGAGCCTGCGGCCGAGACGTCGCCTGCGGCGCTTGCGCCTCGTTGGCGAAGCTCGCCGCGGCACGCCGCAGCGCTAGCGCGCGATCGCGCACCGTCTGAAGCACGATGTTCGCTTCCGTCATCGCATAGACGGTACCGCGAGTCGTTGCGAAGACCGCGCGCACGAGCGGCGTCTCCTCCTTTCGCCACGCGAGCCAGCGTCGCTGGCTTTCGTCCCATCCGCGTCGAAGCTTGTCGGGCGCATTCGCGTCGATCGAGCGCTGCGCGGCCTCGATCGCACCGCTCCACGCGTCGCGCGCCTCAGCGACGCATTGCACCTGCCCGAGTGTCGAAGAGCGATCGGCGCGCGCGAGGCAGTTCTGCATCGCGGTGTCGATCGGGTCGGCGGGCGCGGCTTCCGCACGCGCCGCATGCGGCAACGCAAGGCCGCCCGCGCCGGCCGCAAAGAGCGTGGCGGCCAGCAGCGCACCGTTGATGCTCCGTCTCACGCCACACCCCTTCATGCCCGCACGCAATCGACGAAGTACTCGAGCCGCCCGTTGACCATTTCGCCCACGAGCCCGTGGATGTCGGTTGCAAAGCCCGGGAAGCGCTCGTTGAATTCGCGCGCGAAGCGCAGGTAGTTCACGATCGTCTTGTTGAAGCGCTCGCCCGGAATCAAAAGCGGAATGCCCGGCGGATAGGGCGTGAGCAGGATGCTCGTCACGCGGCCTTCGAGCTCGTCGATCGGCACGCGATCGATTTCGCGGTGCGCAAGCTTCGCGAACGCATCGGACGGCTTCATCGCCGGCTCCATGTTCGACAGGTACATCTCGGTGGTGAGCCGTGCGATGTCGTTCGCGCGATAGACGCTATGAATCGCCTGGCACAGGTCGCGCAGGCCCATGCGCTCGTAGGCCGGATGGTGCGCGACGAACTCGGGCAGCACGCGCCAGAGCGGCTGATTGTTGTCGTAGTCGTCCTTGAACTGCTGCAGCTCGGTCACCATCGAGTTCCAGCGGCCCTTCGTGATGCCGATGGTAAACATGATGAAGAACGAGTAGAGGCCGGTCTTCTCGACGATGATGCCGTGCTCGGCCAGATACTTCGTCACGATCGCGGCGGGAATGCCGCTCTCGCCGAAGTCGCCCGCGAGATCGAGCCCCGGCGTGACGATCGTCGCCTTGATCGGGTCGAGCATGTTGAAGCCGTCGGCAAGCGGGCCGAAGCCGTGCCACGGGTCGTTCGCGCGCAAGACCCAATCCTCGCGCGAGCCGATACCCTCGTCCGCAAGCGCTTCGGGGCCCCAGACCTGGAAGAACCAGT
>DASZGN010000321.1:0-5639 GCA_035938775.1 Trinickia sp. | reverse complement strand
GGTCGTCTTCAAAATCGTCTCCTCTTTCACTGCGTTGAAATCGGCTGTTCGCGCGCAGCTTTTCGTTGGATGAGGCCGCGCGTTCCGCTTATCGTCGGAAGGAGACAATCCTATTCGTCCGAATCCTTCGCGCCCCTTTCGCGATCGATTAGGACTACTTAGTAATATTACCAATATGAAAATTATTTATTGCGCTTATTGAGTCTCTTTCGCGCGCAGGATGTAGCCGAGGCCGCGCAAGGTCATGATTTGCGCCGTCGAGGAAGCCAGATGCTTGCGCAGGCGGTGAATGTAGATGTCGATGGCGTCGGCGCTCGGGTCGTCGTCGAGACTGTAGACGCTTTCCATCAGCGCGGACTTCGATACGGTCTTGCCTTGCCGCAGCATCAGCGTTTCGAGGATCGCGTGCTCGCGCCGGCGCAAACCTAGCGGCACGTCGTTGTGGCGGAATTCGCGGGTGTCCGAGATGTAATGCAAGTCGCCGCAGACGAGCGCGGCCGATTTTCCGCTCGATTGCCTGCGTATGAGCGCCTTGATCCGCGCGACGAGCTCGCGCGCATCGAACGGCTTGACGACGTAGTCGTCGGCGCCGGCGGAAAAGCAGTCGACCTTGTCGTCGATGGAGCCATGCGCCGTCAACATCAGCACCGGCACGTTATCGCCGCGGCGCCGCAGCCGCGCGAGCACGTCCTTGCCGCTCATGCGCGGCAGGCGCATGTCGAGCAGCACGACGTCGTAGCGTTGCGTCGAGAGCACGGCATCGGCCGCTTCGCCGTCGGGCGCCCAATCGACAGCGAAATTCTCGCTGCGCAGCAAATTGACGATCCAGTGCGCCAACTCGGCGCTGTCTTCCACGAGCAACAGCTTCATCCAGTCATCCTTTCACCCGCCCACGCCCGCATGCGCACGGTAGCCACGAGCCCTATGCGCCCGGGCCCCGGCGCAAGTTCAACTGCGCCGCCGTGCGACTGCGCGATCCCGCGCACGATCGCGAGCCCCAAGCCGGTGCCCTCCGCATCCGTCGAGCCCCGATAGAAACGCTCGAACACGTGGGCGCGCACCTCGGCGGCAATGCCCGGGCCGTTGTCGACAACCTCGAGCACGACATCGTCACCGTCGCGTTCGCATTTCGCCGTGACACTGCCGCCCTCTTGGGTATAGCGGATGGCGTTATCGACAAGATTGGCGACGAGCGCCTCGAGCAGACTCTCGTTGCCCGCGACCAGCACGTCGTCGCCGATCTCGGCCCCAAGGTCGATGTGGCGCCGCTGCGCCGCGACCACGAGCTCCTCGAGCACCGACGACACCACACCAGCCATGTCGATTGGCGAATGCGTCGCCGCCGCGGTATCCGATTCCGCACGCGCGAGCAGCAGTAGTTGATTCGTGATCCCGGCCATCTTGCGGCTCGTGCGGCGAATGCCCGTCAATGCCTCGCGCAATGCGGGATCGTCGGATTCGCGTTGGCAAGCGTATTGCGCCTGCGTATCGAGCAGCGTAAGCGGCGTGCGCAGCTGATGCGCGGCATCGGCGATGAACTGGCGCTGGGTGCTGGCCTGAATCTTGAGCTTGGCGATGCATTGATTGATCGCATCGACGATCGGCCTTAACTCCGACGGCAAATGCGCAACGCGAATCGGCTTGAGTTGCATCGGTTCGCGATCGGCTACGCCGTCTTTCAACTTCATGAGCGGGCGCAGCTCGGTCGTGAGCCCGATCAGCATGAGCGCCACGGCGAGCGTGAGCATCAGCGCCTGGCCCATCAACTGCGGACGCCACAGGCTGTGCAGCATCGCCTCGTGCGACGCCTGCGTCTTGCCGACGATCACCGTGACGGCCAAGTCCGTGCCTGAATCGTAGACATAGCGCTGGTAGGCGACTGCGCGAATGGCGTGGTCGTCGAGCACGGTGTCGTAAAACACGGGGTACGCGGCGCATCGAACGGGTAGCGGCAGCTCGGGCGTGCCGCCGAGCAGATGGTCGTGGCCGGCGACGACCTTATAAAAGACATGATCGCGATACGGCGACTCGAACATCTCGAGCGCGGCAGGCGGAATGTTTGCCGTCAGCGCGCCATTCTCCCAATCAACAGCCTCACCGATCGTGCGCGCCGACGAGAGCAGCGCATTGTCCTGCACGAGATCGGCCGTCTGGCGCGCGGCGCTGTATGACATCGAACCCGCGACAAATACGAATGCCGCTAACGGCAACAGCACCCACCACAGCAGGCGGGCGCGCAAACTTTGCATCATCCAACGCTCCAGGCCGGCCGGGCGCGAGCGCCCGAGCCGGCCTTGTTATTGCCCGCCTGCTCTGATCAGAAGGCGGCGGGTTTCCATTTCAACAGACGTTTTTCCAGCGCGGTCAGCAAATAGTCCGTGCTGAGCGCCACCACGGCCAGCACGATCATCGCCGCGAACACGCCGCTCGAGTTGAATGCCCCTTGCGCCGTGGAAATCAGCAAGCCAATGCCCTGCTTCGAACCAAGGAATTCACCCACGACGGCACCGACGAGCGCAAAGCCGAAGCTGACGTGCAGGCTCGCGAGAATCCACGAGAGCGCCGACGGAATCACAACCGAGGTCGTCAACTGCCGCTTGGAAGCGCCGAGAATCTGCGCGTTCGCGATCATATACCGGTCCGCCTCGCGCACCCCTTGGAACGCGTTGCCGAAGACGACGAAGAACACCATCACGACGGCGAGCGCGACCTTCGACGCCATGCCGAGACCGAGCGCGATCACGAACACCGAGCCGAGCACCACGCGGGGAATCGAGTTGGCGATCTGGATGTAAAGGCTGAAGACATCGGAGAGCAGCTTGTTGCGGCCGAGCACGACGCCGCACACGATGCCCGCCACCGAGCCGATGAGAAAGCCAAGCATCGTCTCCTCGAGCGTCACCCATACTTGTACGAGCAGCGGGCCTTGCGATGTGCCGTTCACGAACCAGTCGACGATCTGCGCGAAGATCAGCGACGGCATCGAGAAGAAGAACGGATCGATCCACTTGAGTCGTCCGGAGAGTTCCCAGCCGCCGAGCACGACGACGAGCACGAGGATGCGCAGGCCAATGACGAGCGCACGCCGCTGCCGCAGCCGGCGCTGCGCGATTTTTTCGACTTCGGCGAGCGATTTCTCGCTAAACGCCGATTGAGCATGTTCGAGGGTTGCCATCTGTGTATTTCCAGTGTCGGGGCGGGTCAAGCGATCTGTACTTCTTCGCGCAGGTCGTGCCAGATATCGCGCGAGAGTTCGATAAAGCGCGGCTCGTAGCGAATCTCCGAGGTGATGCGCGGGCGCGGCAGATCGATCTCGTAGACCTTCTTGAGCGTCGCGGGGCGCGCGGTGAGCACGAACACGCGATCGGCCAGCGCGATCGCCTCTTCGAGGTCATGCGTCACGAACACGACCGAGCCCGCGTTCGCCGACCACAGCTGCAAGAGCTCGTCTTGCATCAGCGTGCGGGTTTGCATGTCGAGCGCGGAGAACGGCTCGTCCATCAGCAGGATTTCGGGCTTGTTGATGAATGTCTGCGCGAGCGCGACGCGCTTGCGCATCCCGCCCGACAGTTGATGCGGATAGTGATTGACGAACTTCTCGAGCCCGACGCGCCGCAGCCATTCCCTCGCCTCCTCGTGCGCTGCCGCCTTCGAGCGGCCGCGAAAGAGCGGGCCGGCTGCGACGTTATCGAGCACCGAGCGCCAGGGGAACACGGCGTCGGCCTGGAATACGAAGCCGATGCGCGGATCGATGCCCGTCACCGGCGCGCCCATCACGCGCACTTCACCCGTGGTCGGCTTGAGCAGGCCCGTGATCATGCTGAGCGTCGTCGATTTGCCGCAGCCCGTCGGGCCGACGATGGCGATGAACTCGCCCTTGGCCACCGACATGCTGAAATCGCGCAAGGCGACCGTCGCTTTGCCGTCGGGGGAAATGAAGCGGCACGACACCGAGCGGAACTCGATGACCGGCACATCGTTGGAAACAGCGTGGTTCATCAGGAACGTCCAGGGAAAAAGCCGGATGCCGCCAAGGCGGCACCCGTAGTGCAAGACAATCGAAGCGCTTCAGCCGCGAGTCAGTTCAGTGTCACTTCGCGCTCACGAACTCGTTCGTGTACGTCTTCGACAGATCGATATGCTTGCCCTTGACCGACGGATTGAAGGCCGACAGCACCTTCAGCACGGTTTCGGGACCGTCGGCCGGCATCTTACCGTCCGCCGTGTACATCGGCAGCGAAGCCTTCAACGCGCTCACGTAAAGCGCCTTGTCCTTCTGATAGTCGGCCGGCATCTTCGCCGCGATCTCCTCGGCGCTATGCGTGTGAATGAACTGCATCGTGCGCACGAACGCATGCGCGAGCTTCGCGGCGTCAGCCTTGTGCGCGTCGGCCCATGCCGATTGCACATAGAGGCTCGACGCCGGGTACGTGCCGCCGAGCGCGGCCTTCGTGCCTTCGACCGTGCGCATGTCCACGAGCACCTTGGCGTCGCCCGCCTTCTCCAGCGCGGAGACGGTAGGCTCCGTCGTCATGCCCACGTCGATGCGGCTCTGCTTGACCGCGGCGATGAAGCTCGAGTCCGCGCCCACCGGCAACATCGTGTATTGCGTCGACGAAATGCCGTGCTGCTGCGCGAGGTATTGCGTGAGGAAGCTCGTCGACGAACCGAGGCCGGTCACGCCGAGCGTCTTGCCCTTCACGTCAGCCATCGACTTGATATCGGCCGCCTTGGTCGACACGACTTCGACTTCGCCCGGCACTTGACCGAAGACGACAATGGCCTTGACTTCCTTGCCCTTGCTTTGCAAATCGACCGTGTGATCGTAAAAGCCGACGACCGCCTGAACGGCACCGGCGAGCAGTTCGTTTTCCGCATCGACACCGGCGGGCTGCGAGAGCAGTTCGACGTCAAGCCCTTCGTCCTTGAAGTAGCCGAGTTCCTCGGTGAGCTTAGCGGGCAGGTAGATCAGCTTCGTGATGCCGCCCACCATGATCGTGACTTTGCCGTCGGCCGCCGCGGCGTGTTGGGAGGCCAAGCCGAAAAGCGCAGCCGAAGCAAGAGCGAGTGAGCCGAGTTTCCGCGAAGTCGAGAACATCCAGAGTCTCCTTTATTGTCGGCGGCACGGGTTGCCGCCTCTAAGCGTGAACCCGGATTCTAGGAGAACAAACCCTTCTCGAACCTTTCTCGACCCGATACGGCATATACGGGATTTCCATGAGAGACACGCATGCGCGCTCCATGTTGGTAACGCGCGTTTGAGCAAAAGCCTCTTCTTTCAACCGATCCGGTCCCGGAATTTGCCTAGAATTCAAGGCAATTCGAAGAACTAGCCTGGAGGCGAGATGAACGGGATTTCGCGCAAAGAAGCGGCCCCGGCCCGCTCACCGAGGTACGTATCGATCGCCCGCGCGCTGTTAGCCGCATGCGCGTTTGCCGCTCTTGCGGCGGCTCATGCGCAAACTCGCGCGAGCCTTGGCGCATACAACGTGAAAATCGACGAGACATCGGTATCGGGCATCTCCTCGGGCGCCTACATGGCGGTGCAATTCGCGGTTGCGCACTCCGCCCTCGTCAAGGGAGTGGGCGCGATTGCCGGCGGCCCGTATTACTGCGGACAAGACAATCTCGACACCGCA
>DASZGN010000320.1:0-4775 GCA_035938775.1 Trinickia sp. | reverse complement strand
TGCTGCTCGCGCGCAAGAACTTCGGCTGCGGGAGCTCGCGCGAGCACGCGCCGTGGGCGTTGCAGCAGTACGGTTTTCGCGCGCTGATCGCGCCGAGCTTCGCGGATATCTTCTACAACAATTGCTTCAAGAACGGTCTTTTGCCGATCGTGCTCACCGAGCAGCAGGTCGATCATCTGTTCAACGAAACAGTCGCGTTCAACGGTTATCAAGTGACGATCGACCTCGAGACGCAATGCGTGCGCACGCCCGATGGCCGCGAGTATTCGTTCGAAGTCGACGGCTTTCGCAAGTACTGCCTGTTGAACGGCCTCGACGATATCGGCCTCACGCTGCGGCATGCCGACAAGATTCGCGCGTTCGAAGCCGAGCGGATCGCCAAGCAGCCGTGGCTTGCGCATCGGCTCGTGCGCTGAGCGCGACTTGCCTCGCGCCTCGTCCATCATTCAACATCCAACATCCATCAGCAAAACGTGCATAGGACATTCGCATGAAAATCGCAGTGCTGCCCGGCGACGGCATCGGCCCCGAGATCGTCAACGAAGCGGTCAAGGTGCTCAACGCGCTTGGCGAAACATTCGAACTGGAAGAGGCGCCCGTCGGTGGTGCGGGCTATGAAGCGAAAGGGCATCCGCTGCCGGAGTCGACGCTCGCGCTCGCCAAAGAGGCCGATGCGATCCTGTTCGGCGCCGTCGGCGACTGGAAGTACGATTCGCTCGAGCGCGCACTGCGTCCGGAGCAGGCCATTCTTGGGCTGCGCAAGCATCTGCAGCTCTTCGCGAACTTCCGTCCGGCGATCTGTTATCCGCAATTGACGGGCGCTTCGTCGCTCAAGCCCGAGATCGTGTCCGGCCTCGACATCCTGATCGTGCGCGAGCTGAACGGCGACATCTATTTCGGCGCGCCGCGCGGCATTCGCCAAGCGCCCGACGGCGCATTCGAGGGCGCGCGCGAAGGCTTCGACACGATGCGCTATTCGGAGCCCGAAGTGCGCCGCATTGCGCACGTCGCGTTTCAGGCGGCGCAAAAGCGCGGCAAGCGGCTGACGTCGGTCGACAAGGCAAACGTGCTCGAGACGTCACAACTGTGGAAGGAAGTGATGATCGACGTCGCGAAGGAATATGCGGACGTCGAGCTGTCGCACATGTACGTCGATAACGCCGCGATGCAGCTCGTCAAGGCGCCGAAGTCGTTCGATGTGATCGTGACGGGGAACATGTTCGGCGACATCCTCTCCGATGAGGCCGCGATGTTGACGGGCTCGATCGGCATGTTGCCTTCCGCTTCGCTCGACAAGAACAACAAGGGCTTGTACGAGCCGTCGCACGGCTCGGCGCCGGACATCGCTGGCAAGGGTGTGGCGAATCCGCTCGCGACGATTCTCTCCGCCGCCATGATGCTGCGCTACTCGCTGAACAAGGCCGAGCAGGCTGAGCGCATCGAAAAGGCCGTGCAGAAGGTGCTCGAGGCGGGCTATCGCACGGCGGACATCGTGACGCCGGGCTGCCGTCAGGTCGGCACCGTCGAGATGGGCGACGCGGTGCGCGCGGCGCTGTAACGCCACAGTAACGCCGCTCTATCGCATTGGTACGCGGCAGGTATCGCTCGAACCGGCGTCTTCACGCTTGGGTTGCGTTGGTTCGAGCGAAAACGGCGGACAGGGTGTCGGTTTTCATCAAGTGCGAAGGCCGCCGAGGCCGCGGCGCACAATAGGTGTTTTCGTGTAGACTGTGCCGATGGCGCAAATCCCCCCACTCTCCCCGGTTGTACATCTCCACGGCGAAATGGCCCGTGCGGGCGGGTTCGCCATTGCCGGCACGGTCGCGATCGTCGGCATCATCGCCATTAAAGCGATTTCCCCCAAAACGATCACGACGAAACGCTGATCGTCCGCCGTGCCCGCTGGTCTTCCCCGCGCGGTCACGCCGGGCAAGGTTGCGGGGAAGCGTCCACATCAAGGGTTAGTCATGAACGTAGGTCTCGTAGGTTGGCGCGGCATGGTCGGAAGCGTCCTCATGCAGCGCATGCAGGAAGAAGGCGATTTCGATCTGATCGAACCGGTGTTTTTCAGCACCAGCAATGCGGGCGGCAACGCGCCGTCGTTCGCCAAAAACGAGACCAAGCTCAAAGACGCAACAAGCATCGACGAGCTCAAGAAGTGCGATGTCATCATCACCTGTCAGGGCGGCGATTACTCCAACGACGTGTTCCCGAAGCTGCGCGCGGCGGGCTGGAACGGGTACTGGATCGATGCGGCCTCGGCGCTGCGGATGAAAGACGATGCGGTCATCGTCCTCGATCCGGTCAACCTCGACGTCATCAAGAATGCCCTGGTGAAGGGCACAAAGAACTTCATCGGCGGCAACTGCACGGTCAGCCTGATGCTGATGGCGCTGGGTGGCCTCTTCCGCGAAAACCTCATCGACTGGATGACGGCCATGACCTATCAGGCCGCATCGGGCGCGGGCGCGCAGAACATGCGCGAACTGATCGCGCAAATGGGCACGCTGCACGGCGCGGTGAAGAGCCAGCTCGAGGACCCGTCGTCGGCCATCCTCGACATCGACCGCCGGGTGCTCGCCGCGATGAACAGCGACACGATGCCAACCGATCATTTCGGCGTGCCGCTTGCCGGCTCGCTGATTCCCTGGATCGACAAGGATCTCGGCAACGGGATGTCGAAAGAGGAATGGAAGGGCGGCGCCGAAGCGAACAAGATTCTCGGCAAACCCGCAATGGGCGAGGCGGGCTCGATTCCCGTCGATGGCCTGTGCGTTCGCATCGGTGCAATGCGCTGCCACTCGCAGGCGCTCACCATCAAGCTGAAGAAGGACGTCCCGCTCGATGAAATCAACGGCATTCTCGCTTCGGGCAACGATTGGGTGAAGGTTGTGCCCAATGAGCGCGAGGCATCGATGCGCGAGCTGTCGCCTGCTGTCGCGACGGGCACGCTCACGGTGCCGGTGGGCCGGGTACGCAAGCTCGCGATGGGCGGCGAGTATCTGTCGGCCTTCACCGTCGGCGATCAGCTGCTATGGGGTGCGGCCGAGCCGCTGCGCCGCATGCTGCGCATCCTGCTCGACAAGTAAGGGCGAACCAGCAGGGGCCGCGCGAAATGGCGGCATGGCGCGGGTTCGAACTCGCGTCGGCCGCGCAGTGGTTTTGCAAGGTTTCCTCACGTAAACTACGCGGCTACGACGCGTAGAGCACCCGAAAAGGCGTCGCGTCATCGCGGCGCCTTTTTCTTTGCTCTGAATCTTGTCTTCTTCGAATCAACATCCAGCCATTCAGGGCCGCGCCTCAATGCGCAAGACACCTTCATGACATCAAGTTTGACGTTCCTAGCTTTGGCGGATCGGGCAGTGCCTTACACGGTGAGCACACGCAAGCGTTCGATTGCGCTTGCCATGGCAGCGGCGGCGATCGGCGGTGTAAGCGCGTCGCCCGCCGCCGCCCTTGCGGCGGCGCCCGGCGGTGCGGCTTCCACTGCCTCCGCGCCGTTGGCCGCTTCCGCTGCGGTTGCCCCAACCGGGCCCGCGTTCGCATCTGGCGCGCAGGCGGTGACGGCGGGCACGACGGTAAGCGTCAAACCGGGGCAGTCGCTCAACGATGTCGCAATCGCCGTCACGCAGTCGCACGATCGAGCGGTGCTTAGCCGTGCGTCGAAGGCCATTTTCGATGCCAATCCATCCGCGTTCGCGCGGGGCGATGCAAGCCTTTTGAAACTTGGCGCGGTGCTGAATGTGCCGGCGCTCGACGCATCGGGTGCGCCCGCCACTTCGTCCGGGCCGGCAGCAGCGGCAACGGCGGCGGTGGGGGGCTCGGCTGCAACCGGTAAGGCGGCCTCGACGCCTGCCGGTAAGGCGGGCGCGGCTACCACAGGTAACGCTGGCTCGGCTGTCGCATCGGCTGCGCCGGTCGGCGCCTCCGGCGCCGCGCTCGCCGCGTCGCATGCGCTGGCGGGCGGTGTGACCGCGCCCACGGGGGCAAGCAATGCTCGCGCGTGGACAGGTTCCATTCAGTCGGCCCCGAGCGGCGCACCGGACGCCGCGTCCAGCGCGTTCACGGCGCGCAACGCTGCTGGCAAGGGGGCGTCGACAACGCTTGCCGCCACGGCTGCTGCGGCACCCGCTCCGGCGGCAAGCATGGCAAGCGCGGTGAACGCGGGAAGCTCGGTAGCAGAAGTAAGTGCGTCGAACGCGGCTAGCGCGGCGAACGCGACTAGCGCGGCGAACTCGGCCAGCGCGGCGGCGGCCACCGCCGGTTCCACGCGCGTGGGGGACGGTGCCGCCGCTTCATCCGCGGCGAGCGCGCCGCGGGTCATGGCGCACGCCTCGGAGCCGCGCGCCACGTTTTCGAGCCTTCAGCAACTGCTGGCGCTGAAAAACCGCGTGTTGATGGAATTGCAGCAGCATGGTTTCGGCTCGCAAGGTTCGCGAGCGCAACACGCCGACGGGGCGCACGCCGCAAGCGGCGCTCCCTCCGTATCGCCCGCGTCGGTCGTCGCAGCGGCTTCGGGTACGCAGCTCGGGCAAGCGCCCGTGGCGTCGGCGCGCGCGCAGACCGTGAGCGACCGGTTCGTCGGTATCGGCGGATACGGCTTTGCGCTGCCTCGTGCGTCCATCATTCCTGCCGCGGCCGCTGTGGTCGCGGCGATAGTCGCGGCGTTGCTCGTAGTGCTCGGCGCGATGGCGTTGAGCAAGCGCAAGCGCCGCGCGGCGCTGACCAAAACGAGTGCCGCACCTTTGAGCTCCGCTCACGCGCCGTCGGCTTCC
>DASZGN010000319.1:0-3447 GCA_035938775.1 Trinickia sp. | reverse complement strand
GATGCTCGCGCTGCGCGTTGTTCACGAGCGCGATCGTCGGCTCCGCGATTTTCGCGAGCGTTTCGGTCTCGCCCGGATGATTCATGCCGAGCTCGACGACGGCGAGCTTGTGCGCGGCAGTGAGCCGCAAGAGCGTGAGCGGCAGCCCGACATCGTTGTTGAAATTGCCGGCCGTCGCGAGACGCGCATCTTCACCGCATGCCGCCGAGAAAATCGACGCGATCATTTCCTTGACCGTCGTCTTGCCGTTGCTGCCCGTCACGGCGACGAGCGGCATCGCAAAGCGCCGGCGCCAGCCGCGCGCGAGCGCGCCGAGCGCCGCGCGCGTATCGGCGGCGACGAGCGCGGGCCCTTTCCATTCCGGCGGCACATCGGCAACAAGCACGGCGGCGACGCCTCGCGCCGCGACGTCGGCGAGAAATGCGTGCGCGTCGAACCGCTCGCCCTTGAGCGCGACGAAGAGGTCGCCGGGACCCGCCGTGCGGCTGTCGGTGCTGATGCGCTCGAACGCCGCGGCGCCATCGCCGCGCACTGTGGCGCCGGGGATCAGTCGAGCCGCGTCGGTGAGCGAAAGCATCGTCATTCCGAGCCTCCGCGCATATGTGTCGCCCGCGCCGCGAGCGCAAGGCGAGCGTGATCCTGGTCGGAGAAGACGCGTTTCTTACCCATGATTTCCTGTGTAGCTTCGTGCCCCTTGCCGGCGAGCACGACGACGTCCTCGCGCGCGGCGCCGCGCACGGTTTGCAAGATCGCGCATGCGCGATCCTCGATGCGGCGCGGGCTGCCCGCGTCCTTCATGCCGGTGACGATCTGCTCGATGATCGCGCTCGGGTTTTCGCTGCGCGGGTTGTCGCTCGTCACGACGACGACATCGGCGAGCCGCTCGGCGATCGCCCCCATCAGCGGGCGCTTCGTGGCGTCGCGGTCGCCGCCGCAGCCGAACATGCAGACGAGCTTCCCGCCGCGCGCCTCGGCGATCGGGCGCAGCGCTTCGAGCGTTTTCTCGAGCGCATCGGGCGTATGCGCATAGTCGACCACGACGAGCGGCTCATCGTTTTGCAGCCTCCCGCCAAGCCGCTGCATGCGTCCGTTCACGGGCTCGAGCTTGGCCAGTTGCGCGAGCGCATCGGCGAGCGGAACTTGAGCCGCGAGGAGCGTGCCCAGCACGGCGAGAAGGTTGCTGACGTTGAACGCGCCGAGCGTGGCAACCTCGACGTTGGCGTCGCCCCAGTCCGATGACAGATGAAACGCCGAGCCGGTCGCCGTCGCCCGCACGTTCGTGGCGATAAGCGATGCATCGGCGCCCGACGCACCGTTCGCCGCCTCGATTCCATAGGCGATCGTGCGCACGCGAGACCGCGTCCGGGCGAGCAGGCGGCGCCCTGCCGCGTCGTCGCGATTGATGACCGCAGCCGTGAGCGTCGGCCAATCGAACAGCTTCGTCTTGGCCGCCTCGTAGGCTTCGAGGGTTCGGTGATAGTCGAGATGATCCTGCGTAAGGTTCGTGAACACGGCGATGTCGAATGCGGTGCCGTTCACGCGGCCTTGATGCAGCGCATGCGACGACACCTCCATCGCCACGGCCCGCGCGCCGGCCGTCGCGAGCTGCGCGAGGCTGCGCTGCGTTTGCGGCGCATCGGGCGTCGTGAACCCCGTTGCAGCGAGATGACCGGGCATGCCGGTGCCGAGTGTCCCGATGATCGCGCACTGCTCGCCGAGCGCGGTAAGCGCGGCAGCGATCCATTGCGAGCACGACGTCTTGCCGTTGGTGCCCGTCACGCCGACCATACGCATGCTTTCGCTCGGCGCACCATACCAGCCGCTCGCAATGTGACCTGCCAGCTCGCCGAGCGCAGGCACCGCCAGCGCGCGTGCCGCATCGGCGCCGCCTGCGAATCCTTCCGGCTGATAAAGCACGGCCGCCGCGCCGCGTTCGAGCGCGCGTTCGATGTAGGCACGATTGTCGACGCCATCGACGGCATAGGCGAAGAACACATCCCCGGGCGCGACGGTGCGCGTATCGGCGTGCAGATGCGCGCCGGGCGCCGCGTGCGCGCGCAGCCAATCGAGCGCTTCGGCGATTTGCCGGCGCGCCGCTTCATGATCGAGAAGGTTGAGGGGCGTGCTCATTGAACGACTCCTGCACGCGTGCGCGCATCGGCGGACACCGTCATCGCCGCCGCAACCGCCTTGGCCGTGTCGTCGGACACGACGAGTTGCTTCACCGGCATATCGGGCGGCACATTCAGCGTGTGCATCGTATCGCCGACGATTCCCGCGAACACCGGCCCCGACACGGTGCCGCCGAAGTGGCTGCCCGCGGTCGGCTCATCGATCGACACCGCGACGACGATGCGCGGATTCGGCATCGGCGCCATACCGACGAACGATGCGCGGTACTTGGACCGGTCATAGCCGCGCCCGACATGCTTGTATGCGGTGCCGCTCTTGCCGCCGACGCGGTATCCCGGCACGGCGGCTTCGGGTGACGTGCCGGCGGACGAGACGACGGTTTCGAGCATCGTGCGGACTTCGCGGGCCGTCGTCGGCGAAAAGATCTGCGGGCCCGAGACAGGCTGGCTCAGATCGCTCTTGAAGATGGACACGGGCAAGAGCTGCCCGTCGTGCGCGATCGCCGTGTAAGCGCGCGCGAGCTGGAACAGCGACGCCGACAGGCCGTAGCCATACGACATCGTCGCCTGCTCGATGCGGCGCCAGCTCTTCCAGGGGCGCAGACGTCCCGCCGCCGCGCCGGGAAAGCCGACCTTCGGGGCTTGGCCGAACCCGATGCTCGTATACATGTTCCACATCTCTTCGGGCCTGAGCGTCAAAGCGATTTTTGTCGCGCCGATGTTGCTGGACTTCTGTATTACGCCGCCCACCGTCAGCACGCCGAAGCCGCTGTCGTCGGAGATGGGCGCGCCGTCGAGCACGAAGTGGCCGTTGCCCGTATCGACGAGCGTATTCGGCGCCACGCGATGCAGATCGAGCGCAAGCGACACGGTGAACGGCTTCATGAGCGAGCCGGGCTCGAACACGTCGGTGAGGATGCGATTGCGCAGCTGCTCGCCGGTCAAGTGCGAGCGGTCGTTCGGGTTGTAGGTCGGGTAGTTGACGAGCGCGAGCACTTCGCCCGTGCGCACGTCGATGACCATCGCTGCGCCCGCCTTCGCCTTCGACTTCTCGACGGCGGCTTTCAGGTTCGCATACGCGATGTACTGGATCTTGCCGTCGATGGACAGATCGACATCCTTGCCGTTGTGCGGCACGACCTGCTCGTCGACGTCCTCGATGATGCGGCCGATGCGGTCCTTGATGACGCGCCGGATGCCTGGCGTGCCCGCGAGAATCTTCTGGTCCCCGAGCTCCACGCCCTCCTGGCCTTCATCTTCGACGTTCGTGAAGCCGATCAGGTGCGCGGTGATTTCGCCTTCGGGATAAAAGCGC
>DASZGN010000318.1:0-6930 GCA_035938775.1 Trinickia sp. | reverse complement strand
CGCTGCTCGGCGTGCTGGGCGCCTCCGGCGTGGTGTTCGTGGTGGCGTCCGGCCTCGCGCACGATGGTCAGGCGTATCCGCTCGCCGTCACGATGACGCGCATCATGTTTCCGTACATCGTGTTCATCTCGTTGACGTCGCTGGCCTCGGGCGTCCTGAATACTTACAAGAACTTTTCGCTGCCGGCCTTTGCGCCGGTGCTGCTGAACGTGGCGTTCATCGTCGCGGCGGTGTTCTTCGCGCCGCGTATGCAAACGCCGGTCTATGCGCTCGCGTGGGCGGTGATCGCCGGCGGCGTGCTGCAGTTCATCGTGCAACTGCCGGGTCTGAAGAAGATCGACATGCTGCCCCGCAACGGCCTGAATCCGCTGAAGGCGCTCGCGCACCGCGGCGTCAAGCGGGTGCTGTCGAAGATGGTGCCGGCGATGTTCGCCGTGTCGGTCGCGCAGATCAGCCTGATCATCAACACCAATATTGCGTCGCGTATCGGTCCGGGCGCCGTCTCCTGGATCAATTACGCCGACCGGCTGATGGAGTTTCCGACCGCGCTGCTCGGCGTCGCGCTAGGCACGATCCTGCTGCCGAGCCTCGCCAAGGCGCACGTCGATGCGGACCCGCACGAGTATTCGTCGCTGCTCGACTGGGGGCTGCGCGTGACGTTCCTGCTGGCCGTCCCGAGTGCGCTCGCGCTCTTTTTCTTCGCCGAGCCGCTGACGGCCACGCTGTTCAATTACGGACGCTTCGACGACCGCTCGGTCGTCATGGTGGCACGCGCGCTCACGGCGTACGGCGTCGGCTTGATCGGTCTCATTCTCATCAAGATCCTGGCGCCGGGCTTTTACGCGAAGCAGGACATCAAGACGCCGGTGAAGATCGGCGTCGGCGTGCTGGTCGTCACCCAGCTGTCGAACTATCTTTTCGTGCCCGTGTTCGCGCATGCGGGGCTCACACTGAGCGTCGGCCTCGGCGCTTGCGTCAACGCGTTCCTGCTTTATGTCGGCTTGCGCCGGCGCGGCATCTATACTCCTTCGAGCGGCTGGGCGAATTTCCTCGCCCAATTGCTCGGCGCCTCTTTGGTGCTGGCAGGCGCGATGCATTGGTGCGCGGCGAATTTCGACTGGGTCGGTCTGCATGCCAGGCCACTCGCGCGAATTGCGCTGCTTACGGCCTGCCTGACGCTCTTCGCCGCGCTATATTTCAGTATGCTTTGGCTGATGGGCTTCAAATACGCGTACTTCCGAAGGCGTGCCAAGTGAGGGCCATGACATCCGTACTCGATTACTTCGCCACCCTGGTTGCCGACGACGACAGTCTGCCTCTTACCGAGGCGGCACTCTCCATCGCGCAGGATGCGTACCCCGACCTCGATATGCAAGGCGCGCTTGCCGAAATCGACGAGCTTGCGCTGCGCTTGAAAAAGCGCCTGCCCGGCAATGCCGGCCTCACGGAGAAAATCGGCGAGCTCGATCGCTTCTTCTTCCGCGATCTGGGCTTCGCCGGCAATCTGAACGACTACTTCGACCCCGACAACAGCCATCTGAACGTCGTGCTAAAGCGGCGTCGCGGCATTCCAATCACGCTCGCCGTCCTCTATATCGAGATTGCCGAGCAGATCGGCGTGCCGGCGCGGGGTGTCTCGTTTCCGGGGCATTTCCTGTTGCGTGTCTCGCTGCCGGAAGGCGAGGTGATGCTCGACCCGACCACGGGCCAGTCGCTGTCCGAATCGCGCATGGTGGACATGCTCGAGCCGTATCTGTCGCACTCGATCCAGCCGATCGGCAACGCATTGCGCATGCTGCTGCAGCCGGCCACGCACCGCGAGATCATCGCGCGCATGCTGCGCAACCTCAAGGCGGTGTATTTGCAGACCGAGCGCTGGCAGCGGCTGCTCGCGGTGCAGCAGCGGCTCGTGATCCTGCTGCCGCAGAACATCGAGGAAGTGCGGGATCGCGGCTTCGCTTACGCGCGACTCGACTACCTTCGGCCCGCGCTCGAGGATCTCGAGCGCTATCTCGATGACCGCCCCGACGCCGAAGACGCGACGGCGGTCGAGTCGCAGTTGCACGAACTGCGCCAGCGCACCGACAGCGGCGAAGACTGACCGGTGCGGTTTGCACCGACCTTCACTCTGACCTTCACGCGGGCCTTCACACCGGCTCGATCGCTAAAGAGACAAACGCCCGCGGCGCTTCGGCGCGCCGCGGGCGTTGTCGTGCTCGCTATTCGCCGCTCGGGCGAGCGAACGCTTATTTCGGCTGCATGCGAATGGCGCCGTCGAGGCGGATGACTTCGCCGTTCAGCATGGTGTTGTCGAAAATCTGCTTGACCAGCATCGCGTACTCGACCGGCTTGCCGAGGCGCGGCGGGAACGGCACCATCGCGCCGAGCGCATCCTGCACTTCCTTCGGCATGCCGAGCAGCATCGGCGTCTCGAAGATGCCGGGGGCGATCGTCATCACGCGAATCGCATTGCGCGACAAATCGCGCGCGATGGGCAGCGTCATGCCGGCCACGCCGCTTTTCGATGCCGCGTAGGCCGCTTGCCCGATCTGCCCGTCGAATGCGGCCACCGACGCCGTGTTGACGATCACGCCGCGCTCGCCGACGGCATTCGGCTCGTTGCCCGCCATCGCGGCCGCGGCGAGGCGAACCATGTTGAAGGTGCCGATGAGGTTGATCTCGACCGTGCGCCTGAATGCGTCGAGCGGATGGGGGCCGTCTTTGCCGACGGTCTTCACCGCCGGCGCCACGCCCGCGCAATTCACGAGCCCGACGAGCTTGCCGAGCCGCGTCGCGGCGGCCACGGCTTCGGTTGCGTCGTCTTCACGGCTCACGTCGCACTTGACGAACACGCCACCTAGTTCGTTCGCGAGCGCATTTCCCGCTGCTTCATTCAGGTCGGCGATGACCACCTTGCCGCCGTGCTCGGCGATTAGGCGCGCAGTTGCGGCGCCGAGGCCCGATGCGCCGCCGGTGATCAGAAATACGTTGCCGTGAATCTCCATGCTGATGCTCCTTTTCGTTTCCTTAGGTTTGGCGTGTCCGGCTGCTGTGTCGTTGTTATCGCGCCGCCGATGTTGGACAGGCGACGATTGTAATCGCTAGAGGCAGACATAAAAAAACGTCGATGAGACACGGGTTGCGCTTTTTCGTATCGATCTTCGCAATCGTCCTCATCTCGTGCGGCGCTTTTCCCTATCGTTCGAAGAACACCGCACAGGAGTCCGATATGGGCAGCAATTTGAGCATTTGTGGGGGCGGACAGGCTGCGCAGCATGTGGATGTGTCGCCCGATTCCAATCGTTCGAAGATCGGTGCGCAACCGCGAGCGCCGCTCCGGCCCACCGCCCGGCAAATGCCGCCGGAGTTGATGAATCTTTCGTCGCGAGTCGAACCTCGGGCCAACACCGGGCCCATGTGGATGCCGGCGCCATCCGGACCGCTCAAGCAAAGACAGGCGGCATCTGCTCCGATTACTGGATACCAGGAATTACCTGTTGAACTCATCCAGCACATCGCGGGTTTCATGGAGCCCTCGGGCGTCGTTGCATTTTCGTCGACCAACCGACACACGGGCGACGCTCTCAAACAGGAAAGAGCGGTGGCATTGCTGCTGGAACGGTTGGTCAGCAACGACAGGCACAATCCGAACGCACTGCCCGCCGCGTTCCAGGCCGCCTACTCTGCCGCCTCGTCTTCGCACAAGACACGGGACAAACTGATGCCTGCTCTGTGCTCCAGCCTGCGCAACATGCGAGCCGATCACGCTGCGGCAGGTGTGGACCAGCTTTTGGCGATCACGCAGGAACTACCGGTCGACCAGCAGCGACACTGGGTCAAGCACATGTACACCTGCGTTCTCGCAGGGCAGATAGCAGCCCGGAGCAAAGTTATGGCTGCGTGGAGGGCGTTGCCGAGAGGCTAAGTTTCGGCGCCAGGATAAGCGGCGCAGGTTCCAGCAACCCATGATGCATATCGTTGATTGCAACGCGCCTTAATGCGTAAGCCCTGGGGCGGGTGCGGCGAGCCATGCGGGGCATCGCGCCGCCGCCTGCCCCCTCACTGGCTCACTTGAGCGCGTCGAACACGCGCTGGCGAATTTCGTCGACCGAACCGAGACCCGAGATGCGGCGGTACTGCGGCGCGGCAAGACCGTTCTCGACGCCGCGCTGCGCCCATTGGTGGTAGTACTCGATGAGGGGCTTGGTTTGCGCGACGTAGACGTCGAGACGCTTTTTGACCGTCTCTTCCTTGTCGTCTTCGCGTTGGATCAGCGGCTCGCCCGTGACGTCGTCCTTGTCCTCCACCTTCGGCGGATTGAACTTCACGTGATACGTGCGGCCCGACCCCGGGTGCGTGCGGCGGCCGCTCATGCGTTCGATGATTTCGTCGAACGGCACATCGATCTCGAGCACATAGTCGATCGCGACGCTTGCCTGCTTCAGCGCTTCGGCTTGCGGCAGCGTACGCGGGAAGCCGTCGAACAGATAGCCGTTTGCGCAATCGCACTCGCGCAGGCGCTCCCTCACGAGGTTGATGATGAGCGCATCGGGCACGAGCTCGCCCGCGTCCATGTAGCGCTTCGCCTCGACGCCGAGCGGCGTGCCGGCCTTCACGGCCGCGCGCAGCATATCGCCCGTGGATATCTGCGGAATCTCGAATTTTTCCTTGATGAAGTTCGCCTGGGTGCCCTTGCCGGCGCCGGGTGCGCCCAACAGGATCAAACGCATGGTGGTATCTCCGGATCGTCTATAAATTTTGCGGCGCAATAAAACGCATCGGCCATGCTTTCTCATCGAGGTTCGCACAAAAGATGCCGGCCCGCCTTGATGCACTGTCTCGTTGAGACGACACACAGCGTCAAGGCGGGCGATGGGGCAGACGAACGGGAAGCAGAAAGCCGAATGTAGCGGATGCTCGCGCAATCGGCCCTGATTATGCCATGGCTCGTTACGACTTCGACCGGAAAAGCGCCCGCACGCGCGCGAGGTCGGCCGGCGTGTCCACGCCCGGGGCAGGGGCTTCGTCCGTGACGAGCACGACGATGCGCTCGCCGTGCCACATCGCGCGCAGTTGCTCGAGCATTTCGGCTTGCTCGATCGGCGCTTGAGCGAGCGTTGGATACGTGCGCAAGAAGCGTGCGCGATAAGCGTACAGGCCGATGTGCCGATAGACCGTATCAGCCGGCGGGGCCGGCATTGCAGCGAGCTCGGACGCGCGGGCCGGCCAGTGCGGCTGATAGGCGTCGCGCAGCCAGGGGATCGGCGCGCGAGAAAAATAAAGCGCGCGACCGCGCGCATCGAGCACGACCTTGACGACGTTCGGGTTGAAGACGTCGGCGCTCGCTTCAATCGGATGCGCCGCGGTGGCGATTGCGCAATCCGGATTCTCGGCCAGATGCGACGCCACGGCGCGGATAAGCGCCGGGTCTATCAGCGGCTCGTCGCCCTGCACGTTCACAACGATGGTGTCGTCGCTCCAGTCGAAGTGCGCGGCGACTTCGGCAAGCCGATCGGTGCCGGACGGGTGGTCGGCGCGCGTCATGAGTGCCTCGATGCCATGCGCGCGCGCCGCCTCGATCACGCGCTCGGCGTCCGATGCGATGAGCACGCGGCTCGCGCCCGATACGCGGGCGCGTTCGGCAACGCGCACGACCATCGGCCGCCCCGCGATATCGGCAAGCGGCTTTTCGGGCAGCCGCGTCGAGGCGAGGCGTGCCGGAACGACGGCGACGAAGGGCGGTGCGTCGGGACGGGCGGTGTCGGTCATCGGCTCGATAGAAGGGGGCTTAATGGGAGGGGCTTAAGGCTTGCGGACTTGGTGCGCCGTGCCTCGCTTGCCCGGGCGCTTGGCCGGTAGGCTTGGCGCGGCGCGCGCAATGCAAGTGGCACCCGAGACAACGCCGTGCGCCAGACGTTGCGGCGGCTCGGCCGATGGCGGCCCCGCCGATCAGCGCGCGCTCATGCGCCGCCGGTCGGGTCGATCGGCTCGGCCGATGGCGGTCCCGCCCGCTCGACGCGCTCGAGCGGCGTGCCTTCGACCGTTTGCCGCGCCTCGTCGACGAGCATCACGGGAATGCCGTCGCGGATCGGGTAGGCCAGCTTGTCCGCCTGGCAGATGAGCTCCTGCTTCGCGCGGTCGTAGTTAAGCGGGCCCTTGCAAATCGGGCACACGAGGATTTCAAGCAGGCGAGCGTCCACGGAGTTTCTCCACAACCAGTGCGATCAGGCGGCCAGGCAGCGCGGCTTCGACCGGAACGACCCAGATCCGCGCGTCACGCCAAGCGTTCAATTTTACCGCATCCTTCTCGGTGACCAGGATCGCGTCGGCTTGCGCTTCGGTAAATGGATTGTCGCGAAACGCGTAGTGATCGGGAAGCGCAAGTGTGGCCGGTGCGATGCCCGCCGCGCGCAGCGTCGCAAAAAAACGTTCGGGCGCGCCGATGCCTGCCGCGGCCAGCACGCGCTCGCCCGCGAATTGCGCAAGCGGGCGGCGCAGGCTCGGATCGCCGAGGTGCCAGGCGTCGCCGGGCGTGAGCGCGAGCGCGAACGTGTCGGGCCAAGGCGGCAGCGAGCGGTCGAAGGGGTTGTTGACGAGCGTGGCGTCGCGCCGGCGCGAGAGCGGCTCGCGCAGCGGGCCGGCGGGCAGCAAAAAGCCGTTGCCGGCGAGGCGTTGATCGAAGACGACGAGCTCGACGTCGCGCGCGAGCCGATAGTGCTGCAAGCCGTCGTCGCTTACGATCACGTCGACCTCGCGATGCGCGGCGACGAGCCGCTCGGCCGCCGCGACGCGGTCTCGGCACACCCAGACGGGTGCCGCCGTGCGGCGCGCGATAAGCAGCGGCTCGTCGCCTGCTTCCTCGGGCCGCGAGGCCGGTGTGACCGCGCGCGGTGCGCTGCCTTGCGCGCCATAGCCGCGCGACACGACGCC
>DASZGN010000317.1:0-3764 GCA_035938775.1 Trinickia sp. | reverse complement strand
ATGGCCGCGTTCCTGATTCTTTCAGGGATCATGGTCGGCGTGTTCGCGGCGGCGGATGGGCTGCTCTTCTATGTGTTCTTCGAAGCCACGCTCATCCCGATGTACCTGATCATCGGCGTGTGGGGCGGGCCGAACCGGATCTATGCGGCGTTCAAGTTCTTCCTGTACACGCTGTCCGGTTCGCTCTTGATGCTGGTCGCGCTGATCTACCTCTACGTCACGACCGGCACGTTCGATCTCGCGGCGTGGCAAAGCGCGCAGATCGCGATGACGCCGCAGGTGCTGCTGTTCATCGCCTTCTTCCTCGCATTCGCGGTGAAGGTGCCGATGTGGCCCGTGCACACGTGGCTGCCAGACGCCCACGTGGAAGCACCCACCGGCGGCTCGGTCGTGCTGGCGGCGATCTTGCTGAAGCTCGGCGCCTACGGTTTCCTGCGCTTCTCACTGCCGATCGCACCCGATGCGAGCCACTTCCTCGCGCCGGTGGTCATCACGCTGTCGCTCATCGCCGTCATCTACATCGGTTTCGTCGCGATGGTGCAGCCGGACATGAAGAAACTCGTCGCGTATTCGTCGATCGCGCACATGGGCTTCGTCACGCTCGGCTTTTTCATCTTCAATCAGCTCGGTGTCGAAGGCGCTATCGTGCAGATGATCTCGCACGGCTTCGTCTCCGGTGCGATGTTCCTTTGCATCGGCGTGCTGTATGACCGCATGCACTCGCGCCAGATCGCCGACTACGGCGGCGTCGTCAACGTGATGCCGAAGTTTGCGTCGCTCGCCATGCTGTTCGCGATGGCCAACTGCGGCTTGCCGGGCACCTCGGGCTTCGTCGGCGAGTTCATGGTGATTCTCGCGGCGGTCCAGCACGACTTCTGGATCGCATTCGGTGCGGCGGTCACGCTGATTCTCGGCGCGGCCTACACGCTCTGGATGTACAAGCGCGTGTACTTCGGCGCGGTCGCCAACGATCACGTCAAGACGCTTGCCGACCTCAACGGCCGCGAGTTCCTGATTCTCGGCGTGCTGGCTGGACTGACGCTGCTCATGGGCCTTTATCCGAAGCCCTTTACCGATGTGATGCACGTCTCCGTGCAAAACCTCCTCTCCCACGTGGCGCAGTCGAAGCTGCCGCTGTCGCAGTAACGACGAGCGGAGGAACGAAAAGATCATGCAAAACGCCTCTATGACTGTTCTGTTGCCCGACGCGCTGATCATGGTTGCCGCCGTGGTCGCGTGGCTGAACGATACGTTCGTCGGCGACGCCGGCCGCCGTGTCACTTACCTGATCGCGGTCGTCTCGTCGCTCGTCGCGGGCGTATGGTTCGCCACGCTCGTGTTCGATCCGCAAGTGCACCACTTCTTCTCGCACATGTACGTGGTGGACTCGTTCGCGAGTGCGATGAAGGCGGTGGTCTCGCTCGGCTATGCGGTGTCGATGATCTACTCGCGGACGTATCTCGAGGATCGCAACCTCTTTCGCGGCGACTTCTTCCTGCTCGGGATGTTCGCGCTCCTCGGCCAGCTCGTGATGATCTCGGGCAGCAACTTCCTCACGCTGTACCTCGGTCTCGAGCTGATGTCGCTGTCGCTCTATGCGGCAATCGCGCTGCGCCGCGATGCGTCGCAGTCGAACGAAGCGGCGATGAAGTACTACGTGCTTGGCGCGCTCGCGTCCGGTTTCATTCTCTACGGCATTTCGATGCTGTACGGCGCGACGGGCTCGCTTGATCTCACGGAAGTGCTGAAGGCGATTGCCTCCGGCCGGATCAACGAACCCGTGCTGCTGTTCGGCGTGATCTTCATCGTGGCCGGTGTCGCGTTCAAGATGGGCGCCGTGCCGTTCCACATGTGGGTGCCCGACGTCTATCACGGTGCGCCGACGGCGATGACGCTGCTCGTGGGCGGTGGCCCGAAGGTGGCCGCGTTCGCGTGGGGTCTGCGCTTTCTCGTGATGGGACTCTTGCCGCTGGCTGACGATTGGCAGCAAATGCTCGTGATTCTCGCGGCGCTTTCGATGATCGTCGGCAACATCACCGGTATCGCGCAGCGCAACGTGAAGCGCATGCTCGCGTATTCGGCGATCTCGAACATGGGCTTTGTGCTTCTCGGTCTGCTTTCGGGCGTCGTTGACGGCAAGGCCGACGGCATGGCCAACGCGTACAGCGCGGCGATGTTCTACAGCGTCGTCTATCTGCTCACGACGATCGGCTCGTTCGGTATCGTGATGCTGCTCGCACGCCGCGACTTCGAAGCCGAGACGCTGGACGACTTCAAGGGCTTGAACAAGCGCAGCCCGGTGTTCGCGTTCGTGATGATGGCGATGATGTTCTCGCTCGCCGGCATTCCGCCCGCGGTCGGCTTCTATGCGAAGCTCGCCGTGCTCGAAGCGGCAATGAACGCGGGGCTCACGTGGCTTGCGGTGCTCGCCGTGATCACGTCGCTCTTCGGTGCGTTCTACTATCTGCGCATCGTCAAGCTCATGTACTTCGATGCGCCGCAAGACACGGCGCCGCTCTCGGGCGACGCGAGCAACCGCGTGCTGCTCATCGCGAACGGCGTGGCGGTGCTCGTGCTCGGCATCGTGCCGGGTCCGCTGATGACGCTCTGCCTGAACGCCATCACGCACACGCTGCCTGTGGCGCTCTGATGTCGGCAGCCGGCTGGTTCATCGTTCTGTTGGCGCTTTTCGGCGCCAATCTGCCGTTCCTGAACCAGCGCCTTTTCGCCATCGTGCCGTTCGGGGCGACGAAAAAGAGCACCTGGCTCCGGATCGGCGAATTGATCGTGCTGTATTTCATTGTCGGCGCGCTCGGCTTCATGCTCGAAGCGCGCGCCGGCAACCGGTTCGAACAGGGCTGGCAGTTCTACGCGATCACCTTCTGCTTGTTCGTCGTGTTCGCCTTTCCCGGCTTCACGTTCCAATATCTCGTCAAACGCCGCTGACGGCACGCGCGCCGTCGTGCCGCCTGCCCCGGAGACCGCACATGGCCCAGCTTCCCGATCATGATCACGATGCGTCGCTCACCGAGACGCGCATCGATAGCCGCCTCGCCTACGACGGCGCATTCCTGAAGGTCATGCGTGACACGGTGCGGCTGCCGGACGGCAAGCATGCGACACGCGAGTACGTGCTGCATCCTGGCGCCGTCATGGTGATCCCGCTTTTCGACGATGGCCGCGTGCTGATGGAGCGGCAGTTCCGCTACCCGATCGGCAAGGTGATGATCGAATTCCCCGCCGGCAAGCTCGATCCTGAAGAAGGGGCGCTGGCCTGCGCCGTGCGTGAACTGCGCGAGGAAACGGGCTACGCGGCCCGCGAGTACACCTTCCTTACGCGCATTCATCCGATCATTTCCTATTCGACTGAATTCATCGACATCTACCTGGCCCGCGGTCTCACCGCCGGCGAGCGCAAGCTCGATGACGGCGAATTCCTCGAAACGTTCATCACCGATCTGTCGCAACTCACAGAGTGGGTGCGGCTGGGCGAGATCAGCGACGTGAAGACGATCATCGGCACGTTCTGGCTCGAAAAGGTGGTGTCAGGGGCGTGGCAGCCCGGTACCCCGCCGACGGGCGGTGCGTCCGTCGCGCGTCGGGCGACGCCGGCCGATGCGCGCTAAAATCGGCGTCTGCGGTGGACAGTCGTTCACCGGTACCCAAATAGCGCGCGACCTCGCGCGCGTCAGCCCGATTCATCATGAAGGTCCTTGATTTGCAATGCCCGCACGGTCATCGGTTCGAAGGCTGGTTCGCCTCCG
>DASZGN010000316.1:0-2372 GCA_035938775.1 Trinickia sp. | reverse complement strand
AACCGCGTGTCGAGCGCGAACTGCCAGCCGGTTTTCCACTACCTCCGTTATCCGAACACATCATGTCTCTGTTCTCCGCTGTCGAACTCGCTCCGCGCGATCCGATCCTCGGCCTCAACGAAACGTTCAACGCCGATACCCGCACGACCAAGGTCAATCTCGGCGTCGGCGTGTACTTCAACGAAGAAGGCAAGATTCCGCTGCTGCGCGCCGTGCGGGACGCGGAAAAGGCGCGCGTCGAAGCGGCGCTGCCGCGCGGCTATCTGCCGATCGAAGGGATCGCGGCGTATGACGCGGCGGCACAAAAACTGCTGCTGGGCGATGCTTCTCCGCTCATCGCGGCCGGCCGCGTCGTGACGGCGCAGGCGCTCGGCGGCACGGGCGCGCTCAAGATCGGCGCCGATTTCTTGAAGCGCCTGAACCCGTCCGCGAAGGTGGCCATCAGCGACCCGAGCTGGGAAAACCATCGTGCCCTCTTCGAGGGTGCGGGCTTCGAAGTGGTCTCGTACCCGTACTACGAGGCCCATACGCATGGCGTCAACTTCGACGCGATGCTCGGCGCGCTCAACGGCTACGCGGCCGGCACGATCGTCGTGCTGCATGCGTGCTGCCACAACCCGACCGGCGTCGATCTGAACGAAGCGCAGTGGCAGCAGATCGTCGAAGTCGTCAAAGCGCGTCAGCTCGTGCCGTTCATCGATATCGCCTATCAGGGCTTCGGCGACGGCATCGATGCCGATGCGGCCGCCGTGCGCCTGTTTGCTGCCGCCGAGTTGAACGTGCTTGTTTCGTCGTCCTTTTCGAAGTCGTTCTCGCTCTACGGCGAACGAGTCGGTGCGCTCTCGATCATCACCGACAGCAAGGAAGAAGCGGCGCGCGTGCTCTCGCAGTTGAAGCGCGTGATCCGCACGAACTACTCCAACCCGCCGACGCATGGCGGCTCGATCGTCGCAGCCGTGCTGGGCACGCCGGCGCTGCGTGCCACATGGGAGACGGAACTCGGTGAGATGCGCGAGCGCATCCGCGCAATGCGCAGCGGCCTCGTGGAGCGGCTGCAGGCGGCGGGCGTCGATCGCGACTTCAGCTTCGTCAACGCGCAACGCGGCATGTTCTCTTACTCGGGCTTGAGCTCCGCTCAAGTGGACCGCCTGCGCGAAGAGTTCGGCATTTATGCCGTGAGCACAGGCCGCATCTGCGTTGCGGCGCTCAACACGCGCAACATCGATGTGGTCGCCAATGCAATCGCCCATGTGCTGAAGTAACCGAAGCGAGGCCGGGGGCGGAGTCGTCGCAATCTGCAAACGACGGTTTCCGCCCTCTATCCGGTTCGCCGCCCGGCACCTTCGTTTGACGAAAATGGCACCTGACGGGTGCCATTTTTGTTTGCCGGCTTCAATTCGTGCTTAGCGTCACCGCATCTTCCTTGTCGTGTCCACGCAGGTCACGGTGGATGTCGTGCGTGACAAACCCGGCGTCGTTTTCGGGCATATCGAGCCAACCCGGCTGCGCGAGACTCAGGCGGATGTCGTGCAAGCCGCTCTTCCAATGCACCTGCATCGTCGACAGCCCGAATTGATAGTCCTTGCAATTGCCTTCGAACTCCTTGTCGCAGTAGATGAGCTGAACAACGTTGTAGCGCCGCGATGTCGCGAGCTCCTCCGCGAGCTTGCACCACGGATCGTCGCGATGCTCGGGCGCAACACGCGTGAGCACCTCGCGCAACACGTGCCGAAAGCGTTGCGAGTGCTGCAGCATGTCCGTGACAAGGCGCGTGCGGCTCGAGTATTGGATGTCTTTCACGCGGCCTTGCACGTCGGTGAGGTTATTCGGCACGAGGCCGCGCGCGCTCCACAGGTCGACCTGGAACGCGAGCGTATCCCGCCGAGGCGTGGTTTGAATCACCTCCCAGAGCGGTGTGTTCGACATCAGCCCGCCGTCCCAGTAGTATTCCCCGTCTATTTCTGTCGCGGGGAAACCTGGCGGGAGTGAGCCCGAAGCGATGAAGTGCTCCGCCCTCAGTTTCGTATGAGTGTTGTCGAAATAGGCGAAGTTACCGGTGGCCACATTCACGGCCGCCACCGACACCCGCATCTCTTTCGAATTGATTCTGTCGAAATCGCAAAGCCGCTCGAGCGTGGCCTTGAGTGGCCTGGTGTCGTACCAGCTCGCCGTTTGCGGCGTGCCAACGCTAAAGGGCAGCGGCGGAGGAACGCGCGGCACGAAAAATCCGTTTTGACCGTCGACGACCGCACTTAGCGCCTGCATTGCTGTGAAAGCGGTACGCACGGTGTCGCCCGAGTCGAAGAACGCGTGTTCGACTGCTGGCGGTAACGGCAGCCCATAAGCGGGCTGGCAGATCGTTTCCCAGAACT
>DASZGN010000315.1:0-2227 GCA_035938775.1 Trinickia sp. | reverse complement strand
CGTCTGGGTGATGCACTCGAGCGTGAACGACTTCAAGGAAGACTGGCTGCTGCAGCACGCCGAGCGCATCCTGGCGCTGCGAGCAAAAGCCGTGATCGGCGTGACACAGAAAAACATCGACGAGTATGTACAAGTGGTGGGCGAGCCCCCATCGTTGTGCTTCGTCGTGCCGAACGGCGTCGATGCTTCGCGCTTTCGAATCGGCGAAAGCGCAGTTGTGGAGCATGTGGCGGGCGCGGCCGTGGGCGAAGAGGAGGACATGCCGCGCGACAAGCTGATAGTGCAGATCGGCCGCTACACTCCGGAGAAAAGTCAAGTTGCCACAGTGCGTGCGTTCAAGCGTGTCCTCGAACATGAGCCGCATGCGCGCTTGTTGCTGTGCGGAATCATCGAAAATCGCGCGTACTATGCCGCGCTCACCGCGCTCGTGGATGAGCTGGGACTCGGCGCGCACGTCGAGCTTAAGGGGCCGCAGGCGGACGTCGCCAAGATTCTCGGCAGCGCCAGCGTGTTCGCGATGCCGTCGAGCTTCGAGGCGCACAGCATTGGTTTTCTCGAGGCACTGGCCTCGGGCATTCCCATCGTCGCCAATTCGATTGCCGCCTTCACGTTCGCGCGCGCGTATGCGGGCGTGCAGCTCATCGATACGGGTAACACCGAACTGTACGGCCGCGCACTCATCGCCGCGCTCGCGGAGCCGCGCGCAGAGCGCTTGCTCGATAGGCTCACGCTCGAGGACACGGCGAACCGTTATCTGGATATCGCCTGGCAGGTGCTCGGGTAGCGGAGTCGATGCGGCTGCGGCGCGGTGGGCAGAGCGATGCCGAGCGTTGCCCGCGACGAAGTTATCGTTCGCATCCGTTCCCCCCTGACTTCGGCGAGCGCCATCGTCAGGGGTAGCTTACAGGCCCGCGCTTACGGATTGCCGCGACGCGCCCCGCGGCCGGCGTGCGCCGTGTGCGCTGGCACCTGCCCGGCCGCGCGCGGCTGCGTAAGCGCGCTCACAATGACGAGCACGACGACGTTCAACGTCAGCGCGAGCAGCCCGACGTTCACGTCCTTCAGCTTGTCGGGCAGAAACGGGAACCACTGGCCGATGCTCGCATGCGTGAGTGTCGTCACGGCCACCACTGCCACGCCCGCGACGATGCCGGCAAACGCGCCTTGCTTCGTTACCCGATTGCGCGCGCCCACGCTGCACACCACCGCGGGAAAGAGCTGCGTGACGAAGTTGTAGCCCATGAGGAGCAGCGCGACGATCGTCTCGCCGCCGTGCAGCGTGACGCCAACGGCCACTAGCGCGATCACGGGCACAAGAGCGCGCGCGAGCCGGCCGACCACGAGATCGCTGGCTTGCCGGTTGACCGCGCCACGGTAGATGTCGTTGGCGATGAGCGTGGACGCGGCGTTGAGGATCATCGAGCCGGGCACGAGCGCGGTCAGCACGCCGGCTGCGCCGATCACGCCGATGAACCATGGGTCGAACGTCATGAGCGAAAGGCGAAAGAGCGACAAGTCGATGTCGCCGCCCTTCAACCCCGGCACCTTCAGCGTCGCCGCGAAGCCGACAAAAAACACGAACAGCAGGATCAACTGATAGATCGGCAGCACGGCCGCATTGCGCCGAAAGACGCGTTCGTCGCGCGCGGTGAAGATCGAGCCGAACGTGTGCGGCCACATGAAAAAGCCGAGCGCGGTGAGCAGCACGGTGGATTGGAACCACACGAGGCTCGACGGTCCTTTCTCCGGGAACGCGAGATAGTTGGGCTTGGCGGCGTCGATCGCACGAAACATCTCACCGATGCCGCCGTAGTAGTGAATCGGCAGATAGATGCCGAGGAATACGACGATCGTGAGGATAAGCAGATCCTTCATCACCGAATTCCAGGCGGAGCCGCGCACGCCCGACACCGTCACGTAGGCGGTGACGACGATCGCGCCGATCCAGATCGCGGCGGCCGAAGAAATCACGCCGTACGAGGCGGTCTGGACAATGATGCCGAGCCCCTTGAACTGAAGCACGAGATACGGCACGAGCGCGACCACATCGACGATCGCAACCAGCACGCCGAGCGACGGGCTCGCATATTTGCTCGAGAGAAAGTGCGGCTGCGAGACGAGCCGGTGCGATTTCGCGTAGCGCCAGATCGGCGGCACCAGCCAATACGAAAGGACGTAGGCGAGCGTGCCGTACGGCAGGATGTAGTAGGCGGCCGCGCCTTTGCCG
>DASZGN010000314.1:0-8870 GCA_035938775.1 Trinickia sp. | reverse complement strand
GACGATGCGCCCTGCCGTGATCCTGCCGTTTTTCGGCAGATACGAGAGCGCGGCGAGCGCAACCGTCGTCTTGCCGCAGCCCGATTCGCCAACGAGCCCGTACGCTTGCCCGCGCCGCACGCTAAAGGACACGTCGCGCAGTACCTCGCGATCACGTCCGTGCACACGGTAAGCGACCGTCAAGCCGACGACGGCGAGCGCATCGTCATCAGCGCCGCCGGCTGTGGAATGCGGCATGCGTGTCGCGGCGTTCATCGATCCAGCGCTCCTTGCACGCTGTCGGCGATCAGATTGACGCCCACGACGAGCGCCGCGATCGCGAGCGCATCGAAGACGACGGCCCACCATGCGCCGCCCGTCATCAGCGAGTACGACTCGGAAAGCGCGAGCCCCCAGTCGGCGGAAGGCGGTTGAATGCCGAAGCCGAGAAACGACAGCGTCGCGACAGCGAAGATCGCATAGCCGAGCCGCACGGTGGCCTCGACGATGATAGGCGGCAGCACGTTCGGCAGGATCTCGGCGAACATGATGTAAGGCGCACCTTCGCCGCGCAGCTGAGCGGCCGCCACATAGTCGAGATGACGCTCGGCGATGACGGCGGCGCGCACCGTTCGCGCGGTGATCGGCATGAACGTGAGCCCGATCACGACGACGACGGTCGCATTCGACGCGCCCAACGCGGCGAGCGCCGCGAGCGCGACGATCACGAGCGGCAGTGCGAGCAGCGCATCGATGAGCCGTCCCGCCACGTTGTCGAACCAGCCGCCGAAATAGCCGAGCACAAGACCGAGCGCCGTGCCCGCGAACGTGCCGAGGAGCGTGGCGAGCGGCGCGATCGTGAGGATGTCGCGCGCGCCGACGAGCACGCGCGAGAAGACGTCGCGCCCGAGCTGATCGGTGCCGAACCAGTGGTCTCGATCGGGCGGCACGAGCGAGTTGAGCGGGTCCGACGCATACGGATCATGCGGTACGACGAGCGGCCCGAACACCGCGCAGCCGATGAACAACGAGACGATCAGCACGCCGACGATGAAGCTGGGCGAGCGCGCGAGCGCGCGCAGGGTTTCGAAGCGGCGCGCGTGAAGCGCCGTCTCCGCGCGCGGGTCCGCTTCGGCCTGACGGACGGCTTGATTCATGCGGCACCTCCCGTGCGCAGGCGCGGATCGAGCGTGACGATCAGCGCGTCGGCGACAAGATTGGCGAGCATATAGACGACGCCGACGGTGAGCACACCGGCTTCGAGCATCGGAAAGTCCTTCGCTGTGGCGGCGTTATAGATGAGCGAGCCGATGCCTTGGTAGTGGAACAGCGTCTCGACGACGACGAGCCCGCCCACCATATACCCGAGCTGCGTCGCGACGACGGTGATCGTCGGCAGCAGCGAGTTGCGCAGCACGTGGCGCACGATGACGACATGCCGAGGCAGCCCTTTGAGCACTGCGGTGCGTGTGTAGTCGGCGTCGAGCGCTTCGACGGTGCCCGCGCGCGCCATGCGGGCGATGTAGCCGAAGAGCACGAAGACGAGCGGCAGCGCCGGCAGGATCAGATGCCGCAAGGCGGTGAGCATGCTTGCGTCGCCGGGGTAGCTGGCCTCGGTCGGAAGCCACTGCAGCCAGATGCCGAACACGAGGATCAGCACGATCGACGACACGAATTCGGGCACGACTGTCGCCGAGAGTCCGCCGATCATGATCGCGCGATCGAGCCAGCGCCCCGCGTGAAGCGCGGCCCACACGCCGCCCGCAATCCCGAGCGGCACGACGATCACGAAGGTAAGCGCGCCGAGTTTTGCCGAGTTTGCGAGCGCGCTCGCGATAAACGGCCCGACGGGCGCACGAAACGCGAATGACATGCCCATGTCGCCGCGCACGAAACGGCCGATCCACGAAGCGTATTGGACGATGAGCGGCCTGTCGGCGCCAAGCGCATGGTCGAGCGCCGCGACGGCGCGCGCATCGGCGAGCGGCCCGAGTATCGCGCGGCCGATGTCGCCGGGCAGCAGTTGCCCGCCCGCGAAGACGATGATCGAGAGCAGCCACAGCGTCACGAGCGACAGTGCGAGCCGTCCCCCGAGAAACCGAGCGATGCGTGCCGCGCTTGCGCGTGGGGCGCGGCGGTGGGCTAAGAGTAAGAGGGCATGTAAGGACATCCGCGTTCTTCGTCTGCTGCCAAATCGGTTCGGTATCCTTGATATCGCGAGAAAACAAGCATGTAATCAAGCACGTGAGCGAACGCCATGCACGTTGCGTGCCCTACGCCGCGAGGGTCGCCCGATCGAGGTAGATCTGCGAGATCGCGGTAAAGCGCACACCGCTCACGCCCTTGCGCGCCGCCACGAGCTGATCGAAGAAGTAGGGTATGGCAACCGGCGTCTCGTCGAGCAACAGCGTTTCGATCTGCCCTGAAAGCTTTCTCTGCGATGCGACATCGAGCGCGCCGACAAATTGCGCGACGAGCTGGTCGTACTTGGGATTCTTGAAGTGCGCTGCGTTCCATGCACCGCCGCTCGTAAGCGGCGCGTTGAGGAACAGATTGGGCACCCCGCGGTGGCCGTAGTCGGTGATGCCGAGCGGCGCATCGAGCCAGTCCGACTTGCCGAAGGTGCCGGCGCCGTAATAGAGGCTCTGCGTTTCGACCTGCAACGCGATCCGCACGCCGATCGCTTTCGCCGCGTTCTGCACGACGACCGCGAGATCGGGAATTTCCATGAACTTCTCGGTCGTGAGCGTCACGTCGAAACCATTCGGATGGCCGGCCTGCGCGAGCAGTTGCTTCGCTTTCGCGATATCGACCTTTCGCTGCGGCACCGATGGGTCCGTCGATGGAAAAACGGGCGCGAACGGGCTGTCGTTGCCGATCGCCGCGCGCCCGTGAAACAGCCCGCGCACCAGCACATCGCGATCGAGCGCGAGCGCGAGCGCTTGACGCACGCGCTTGTCGTTGAACGGCGCCGTGTCGCAGCGCATATGAATTTGCCGATGGGCGCTGGATTTCACGCCAAACACCTGAAATTCCGGATTCCTGAGGATACCCGCGCCGCCTTGCACCGTGAAGTCGCCCATCACATCGGCCTGACGCCCTTGCAGCGCGATGATTTGCGCTTGCTGGTCAGCATAGAACGAAAACTGCACGCGCTGCGGCAGTGCCTTTTCCCCCCAATATTCTGGATTCCGAACGAACGACGCGCCGACTTTCGCCTGGTACTTCTCGAGCTTGAAGGGCCCGGTGCCGATGAAGCTTTTCTCGTAGTCGCCGCTCAGGTCCGCCGGCAGTATCACCGCGTTGTAATTGTCGGAGGAAACGTAGTAGGGGAAGTTTCCATTGGGCGCATCGAGATGAAACTCGACGGTGCGATCGTCGAGTGCTTTCGTGCCCCCCTTCGACAGCACGCCCTTCAGCACGGAGAGCGCCGCCGAGCCGCTCGCCGGATCGGCGAGCCGGTCGAAGGTTGCCGCGACGTCCTTCGCGCTCAACGCTCGCCCGTTGTGAAACTTGACGTTCGGGCGCAGCGTGAACGTCCAGACGTCGCCCTTCTCGTTCGGCTTCCATGTGAGTGCGAGCGCGGGCTTGAGCGTCATTTGCTCACTATCGTCGTCCACGAGAAACTCGCCCGTCTGCGCGATGAGCGCGAGGCCCGCCGCGTCGGTGACGGTAAGCGGGTTGATTGCACCGGCCGGCGTCAGATGCGCGACGCGAATGGTCGCGCCGGCTCCGCCCGCGGCCTGCGCATTTGCGCGGCCCGACACCGCAATGCCGCCGGCGGCGAGCGCAATGCCGGATAGCCCCATGACCCCCGCATAGCGCAGCAGATCGCGCCGCGAGAGGCGGTGCGCGAGATATTCGTCGATGGCTTGGTTGCCGAGTTCGCCGGCATCACGGCGGGCGGCGTCGAGAGCGAGGCTGAGCGCGACGGGAGTCTTCATCGATGCGTTTTCCGGTTCGTTTCGAAGGCGCCTGTGTAAGGCGCGGTGGCGACGAGCGGTACTGCGACGACGACTGCGCTTGCAGTGTAGCGCGGTGCCGGCCGTTGCGTCCGGACGAACCGAAAGTGACGAGGCCTTGGCGCGCGCCGTTTCGTCGAAAGAACCGCAAAGCCCCACGCGCGAGAAACAAAAAGCCCGTCCGGGGCGATGAGGCACCGGACGGGCTCTACAATGCGGCGGCGCGACAGGGGGGCGAGCCGCCGCAGCTTATCGGGTCTTGGAGTTGATGATCGCCTCCGAGACGTTCGTGGGGGTTTCCGCGTAGTGCTTGAACTCCATCGTATAGGTGGCGCGACCCTGCGTGAGCGAGCGCAGCGACGTCGAGTAGCCGAACATTTCGGCGAGCGGTACTTCGGCGCGCACGAGCTTGCCGCCGCCGCCCGCGATGTCCTCCATCCCCTGCACGATGCCGCGCCGCCCCGACAGATCGCCCATCACGTTGCCCATGAACTCCTCGGGCGTTTCCACTTCGACGTGCATCATGGGCTCGAGCAGCACGGGCTTCGCGCGACGCATGCCCTCCTTGAATGCCATCGAGCCGGCCATGCGGAACGCGTTTTCGTTCGAATCGACATCGTGATAAGAGCCGAACGTCAGCGTGACCTTCACGTCGACCACCGGATAGCCGGCGAGCACGCCGCTCTTCAACGTCTCCTGGATGCCCTTGTCGACAGCCGGAATGAACTCGCGCGGCACGACGCCGCCCTTGATCGCATCGACGAACTCATAGCCCTTGCCGTGCGGCTGCGGCTCGAGCTTGACGACGACATGGCCGTACTGGCCGCGCCCGCCCGATTGCTTGACGAACTTGCCCTCGACGTCTTGCGCCACCGTGCGAACGGTCTCGCGATACGCCACCTGCGGCTTGCCGACGGTCGCCTCGACGCCGAACTCGCGCTTCATGCGGTCGACGAGAATTTCCAGGTGCAGCTCGCCCATGCCCGAGATGATCGTCTGCCCCGACTCCTCGTCCGTCTGTACGCGAAACGACGGGTCTTCCTGCGCGAGGCGATTGAGCGCGATGCCCATCTTCTCCTGGTCGGCCTTCGTCTTCGGTTCGACGGCTTGCGAGATCACCGGCTCGGGGAAGATCATCCTTTCGAGGATGATCGGCTTGGCCGGATCGCACAGCGTGTCGCCGGTCGTCGCTTCCTTGAGACCGACGGCCGCGGCGATATCGCCCGCATAGACTTCCTTGATTTCCTTGCGCTCGTTCGCATGCATTTGCAGGATGCGGCCCACGCGCTCTTTCTTGTTCTTGGTCGAATTGAGCACCGTGTCGCCGGAGTTGACGATGCCCGAGTAGACGCGAAAGAAGATCAACTGCCCGACGAACGGGTCGGTCATGATCTTGAAGGCGAGCGCGGAGAACGGCTCCTCGTCGCTCGGATGGCGTTCGGCCTCGTGATCGTCCTCGTCGTGGCCGAGGATCGCGGGGATATCGACAGGCGAGGGCAGATAGTCGATGACCGCATCGAGCATCGCCTGCACGCCTTTGTTCTTGAATGCGCTTCCGCACAGCATCGGGACGATCTCGTTGGCGATCGTGCGCTTGCGCAAAGCCGATTTGATTTCGTCTTCGGTGAGCGACGTATGATCATGGAGATACTTCTCGAGCAGCTCCTCGCTCGCCTCGGCGGCGGCTTCGACCATCTTCTCGCGCCATTCCTCGGCGGTAGCCTTGAGATTCGCCGGAATCTCCTGGTACTCGAATTTCACACCCTGGCTCTCGTCGTCCCAAATGATGGCCTTCATCTTCACGAGGTCGATCACGCCCTGGAAATGGTCTTCGGCGCCGACGGGAATCTGGATCGGCACGGCGACGCCTTTCAGGCGCTCACCGATCTGCCGTTGCACGCGGAAAAAGTCGGCGCCGACGCGGTCCATCTTGTTCACGAACGCGATGCGCGGCACCTTGTACTTGTTCGCCTGGCGCCAGACCGTCTCCGATTGCGGCTGCACGCCGCCGACGGAGTCATACACCATGCATGCGCCGTCGAGCACGCGCATCGAGCGCTCGACTTCGATCGTGAAATCGACGTGCCCGGGCGTGTCGATGATGTTGATCCGGTGTTCCGGATAATTGCCCGCCATGCCCTTCCAGAAAGCCGTCGTCGCGGCCGATGTGATCGTGATGCCGCGCTCTTGCTCCTGCTCCATCCAATCCATGACAGCGGCGCCGTCGTGAACCTCGCCGATCTTGTGGCTTACACCGGTGTAGAACAGGATGCGTTCCGTGGTAGTGGTCTTGCCGGCATCGATATGAGCGCTGATGCCGATGTTCCGGTAGCGCTCGATGGGAGTCTTACGGGGCACGTCGATCTCCTTGGAATAGGTTTCGCGTGAACAGTCGGGCGCCATCGCCCGACACTCGCGCGTCGCATTCGATGTTGTAGCCTTAAAAGGATAGCTCCTGGCAATGGCTTTTGCAGGGGATGCGGTGGCAGGTGGGATCTACGGCAGGTTGCGGGGGCGTGCTTCGTGCTAGCTTACTGCGGCTGCGGAAGGCCGCCGATTTTCATCCCGGGCTTGATGCCCTTCGACGCAAACCAGCCCTTTCTCATTTCCAATGCATACACGCCGTTGTTGCGCGGGCAGTGGTTGTCGGTCGTCTCCGCCTGCATCTCGTCGATATCGGTGACCGTGCCGTCGGCGCGCATGAAGGCGATCGACAGGGGCAAAAGCGTATTCTTCATCCAAAAACAGTGCACGGCGTTCTCGTCGAAGGCGAACAGCATACCTTCGTTCGGTGCGAGCTGCGTGCGGTACATGAGGCCTTGCTCGCGGTCCTGTTCGTTCGCGGCAACGGCCGCGTCGATGACATACATGCCGGCGGTCAGCTTCACGTGCGGGAACTGACCAGGCTGTTTGGCCCCGGGGGGCATTTGCTGCGCGAGCGCCTCGCCGGCCGCGAGCGCGGCAACGGGTAACGCGGCGGCGATTGCGAAGCGCGCCATCCACGAGCGAACGGAAAATCGCACGACACGACTCCTTGTTGAATGGTGGGACTCGCGCATGTTACGCGAGCGGCCGCGGCGAACGCAAAACGAAACGCGGGGCAGACCGGAAAAAAACAAAGGCAGGCACCTTTCGGTGGCCTGCCTTTCAACGCCGTAAAGAACGGCGTACTACTTGTTCTTCACTGCGTCGTTATGCAAACTTACATCGAAGCGCCCGAAGCGGCTTCAGCCTTGGCAGCCTTCTTGTGCGACTTCTTGTGCGTTGCCTTCTTAGCAGGCTTAGCCATTTCCGAAGCAGCGGCCGGAGCCGTAGCAGCCGGAGCAGCCGGAGCCGAAGCTTGTGCGAAAGCAGCCGTTGCGAACAGGCCAGCGACCAGAGCGGCGATCAGTTTGTTCATGTTGTAAATCCTCAGCTTTAGTTAATTAACCAAATGACCCGGTCAATGAGTCAAGTCGGTAAACGTGCCATCCACCTTTCGGTTGACAGCCGCATCAAACAATTTTGCCGACGCGTCTGCGCGCGCTCCGGTTGCCATCCATTTTGTCAACAAGCTGGATCGTCAGGGCCGAAGGCGAATGCCGGATAGCTTCGGCGGCATCTGCGTCGAATAACGCGCGAGTCGCCGGGCGGGTTGACGGAATTTTTATATATCGTCAATCGAACCGGCTTTTTTTCGAATCGATGCGAAAGCGCATAACGATAGCGATATTCGCCAACGCAAAAAAAACATATTCGGTTCAACGGGTTAGCTGATGTTAGCGTGATCGCGCCATCGGCTGCGCGCGGCGGGCGTTCAGGCAATGCCGTCCCACGGCGCGCGCGGCGGCAGGGTGACGGACTGGCCGGGTGCGAGTCCGAGCGCGAAAAGATCGAGCGCGCCAACGCCCACGCGCACGAGCCGCAGCGTCGGAAACCCGAGCGCCGCCGTCATGCGGCGCACCTGACGGTTCTTACCTTCGGTGATGGAGAGCTCCAGCCAGGCAGTCGGGATTGCCGCGCGATACCGGATGGGCGGCACGCGCGGCCAGAGATTCTCGGGCGGCTCGACGAGGCGCGCGCGGCAAGGCTGAGTGACATAGTCCCCGAGATCGACGCCACTTTCGAGCGCCTTCAGCGCGGCGGCATCCGGTACGCGTTCGACTTGCGCCCAATAGCGTTTGACAAGTTTGTGACGCGGCTCGGCGATGCGCGCTTGCAGCGCGCCGTCGTCGGTCAAGAGGAGCAGGCCTTCGCTGTCGGCATCGAGCCGGCCCGCGGGATAGACGCCGGGCACCTTCACCCAGTCGGCGAGCGAGGTGCGCGTCTCGTGCGGCGAAAACTGGCAGATCGTGCCGAACGGTTTGTTGAGGGCGATGAGGCGCATGCGTATGAAAGTATTCGCGAACGAGGGGGCCCGCCTAGGGGGGGGCCGCCTAGGGGGGGCGCCTAGCGAGCGTGCCGGGCGCCTGGACGCGAGCGGGCCGGGTGAGCTCTATGGCAAATGGCGGGATCTTAATGCATAATACGGGACGCTGAGTCTTGTGTCTTATATAAGACCTAGGCTCGCGGTGCTTTCCGTGCTTCGTCGGCCCGGGTTCGAGGCATCGGTCGCAATCGCGGCGAGCGCGCTCGCGCTCACCTTTTGTTTGCCGCCGCATGCCCCTTGGGCGACGTAGAATAGCAATCCAGCCGCATTCGCCTGGCCGCGCGAGGCAAAGCCCAGGGCGAGCGCAGCGAGAAGAGCGCGCCGCAAGTGCAGCGCAACGGACGAGTGTGCCCGGTTGCGCCGTTTCATGTTCACTGCATTCCACCCGCACAGCCAACACTGGAGTCGATCATGCCGTATCAGCACATCAAGGTTCCGACGGGCGGTGACAAAATCACCGTCAACTCGGACTTTTCGCTTAACGTTTCCGATCAACCGATCATTCCGTACATCGAAGGCGA
>DASZGN010000313.1:0-11470 GCA_035938775.1 Trinickia sp. | reverse complement strand
GCCTCGCCGAGCGCTCGCACGAGACGGCGGCATGCATCGTCGACAGTGGCGCGATCGTGCAGCAACGGCGCAATTGCCGGAAGCTGCGCGGCGCACCATGCTTCGATGCCGGCAGCCAGCGTTCGGTGATGCTCGTCGAAGAACGGCCAGTCGAGCGCTGTTTCGTTGTCGCGGCTTGCCACGGTCAGTCTCCTTCGAACACTGGGCGCGTTTTCGCGGCGAATGCGCGATAGGCGCGCTCGAAATCGCGCGTGGCCATGCAAATCGCCTGCGCCTGCGCTTCGGATTCGATCGCTTCGTCCACGCTCATGCTCCACTCCTGATGCAGCATCTTCTTGGTGATGCCGTGCGCGAAGTTAGGCCCGGCCGCGATATCGGCGGCGAGATTCGTTGCGTCCGCAACTAATTCGGCAGGCTCGCATAGTCGGTTGTAGAAGCCCCATGCATGCGCTTCTTCGCCGCTTGCGGCGCGGCCCGTGAAGAGCAACTCGGAGGCGCGCCCCTGGCCGATGATGCGGGGCAGGATCGCGCACGCGCCCATGTCGCAGCCCGCGAGGCCCACACGTGTGAACAGAAACGCGAGCTTGCTGCGCGCGGTGCCGAGGCGCAGGTCGGAGGCCATCGCGATGATGGCGCCTGCGCCGGCGCACACGCCGTCGACGGCGGCGACGATCGGTTGCGGACAGTGCCGCATCGCTTTCACGAGATCGCCGGTCATGCGCGTGAACATCAAGAGCTCGGGCATCGGCAGGCCGATCAGCGGGCCGATGATTTCATGCACGTCGCCGCCCGAGCAAAAGTTCTCGCCCGCGCCATGAATGACGACGGCTTTGACGTCGGTCGCGTAAGGCATGTGCCGAAAGAGATCACGCAGCTCGGCGTAGGAGTCGAACGTGAGCGGGTTCTTGCGCTCGGGCCGATTGAGCACGATGGTGGCCACGCCGTTTTCAAGCGACCAGCCAAAGTGGCGCGCGGCGTAGCCGGCGAGCGTCGTGCGGTTGCCGGAACGCAGGTTGTCGGCGGTGTAAGCGGAGTTAGTCATCGATGTAAGCGCTCCTTGTCGTTCTACAGCGCTCAAGCGTTAAAGCACTCAAGCATTAAGGCATTCAAGCATTCAGGATTCAATCGCTCAGGCGTTCGCGCAAATGCGCCTTCAGCTTGCCGAGCCGCTGATGCACCTTCGATTTGTCATCGAGCCCGAGCCCGCCGAACAGCTCGACCACCCACTGCTCGTGCGCGCGCGCCATCTTGTCGAAGAGCGCACGGCCGCTCGGCGTGAGGCGCACGCTGAACGAGCGGCGATCGTTGGGGTCCGCGTCGCGCGCGACGAGCCCTTCCTTTTCGAGTTGATCGGTAATGCCGGTGACGTTGCCGCCCGTCACCATGAGGCGCCGCGATATCTCGCTCATCTTGAGACCTTCGGGATGGCGCTCGAGCTGCGCCATGAAGTCGAAGCGCGGCAGCGTGGTATCGAACTCGGCTCGCAGGCGGCGGCGCAGCTCGGCTTGCACTAGGTTCGTCGTCGTCAAAAGACGCAGCCACAGGCGCAGGCTCATGTGACTATCGGCGCCGGTGCTCATTTCGAGGTCGACGACATTGTCGGCACGCGGCTCGTGCGGCGCGGCCTTCTTCTTAGCGGTTGCGCGTGCGGCGTTCGTCACATTACTTCTCCACCGGAAACCGAAATCGATTGGCCCGTCACCGATGCCGATGAGGGCAGGGCGAGCCAGAGCGCCGCCTGCGCGACTTCGTCGGCTTGCACGAATCGCCGCTGCGGGTTGCCGCGCTGCAATTCGGTGCGTGCCTGGTCCATGCTGCGGCCCGTCTTGGCGACGACTTGATCGAGCGAAGCGCGCAGCAACTCCGTTTCCGTATAGCCCGGGCAAACGGCATTGACGGTGACACCTTTGGTCGCGACCTCAAGCGCGAGCGAGCGGGTGAGCCCGATCACGCCGTGCTTCGCTGCGCAATAGGCGGCCACATACGCATACCCGATTTGCCCCGCGGTGCTCGCCACGTTGACGATGCGGCCATAGCCGCGCTCGACCATCGCCGGCAGCGCGGCTTGGGTGCACAAAAACACACCCGTCAGATTGACGTCGAGCATGCGCTGCCATAGCGCGAGATCGGTCTTCGCAAACGGTGCCGCTTGCGCCTGGCCCGCATTGTTGATGAGGATGTCGGCGGCGCCGAAAGTCCCTGTCGCGGCTTGGAATGCAGCCTGGACCGCCTCGGCGCGCGTGACGTCCACGGCCACTGAGCCGATTTCCCCAAACGCCTGGAGCCGTTCGCGCTCGGCCGCAAGGCGCGTGGCATCGCGGCCCATCAGCGTCACGCGTGCGCCGGCACGCGCGAGCGCTTCGGCGGTGGCGGCACCAATGCCACTGCCGCCGCCGGTCACGACGGCATGCATGCCGTCGAGCGCCTTGGCGTTTTCATTCGTAGTGCTGATCATCGTGTCATCTCCGCCTGCTGTGCGCGCTCGCGTTCGAGGTTGCGTTCGAGCTGGGTTTTCCCTGCCACATACTGCTTCGGCCAGGCGACGTCGAAGTAGCCGATCTTCGCCGCTTCGGTGAGGGTCCATGCCGGGTTCGCGAGATGCGGGCGGGCAACCGCGCACAGATCGGCGCGGCCTGCCGCGATGATGCTGTTCACGTGGTCGGCTTCGGAGATCGCACCCACCGCGATCGTCGCAACGCCTGCTTCGTTGCGAATTCGATCCGAGAACGGCGTCTGGAACATCCGTCCATAGACCGGCTTTTCTGCCTTGCTGACTTGCCCCGAGGACACATCGACCATGTCGGCGCCGGCGGCCTTGAATGCGCGCGCGATCTGCACGGCGTCATCGGGCGTGTTGCCGCCCTCGACCCAATCGTGTGCCGATATGCGCACGGAAATCGGCTTGTCTTGCGGCCAGATGCGGCGGATCGCGGCGAAGACTTCAAGCGGATAGCGCAGGCGATTCTCGAGCGAGCCGCCGTACTCGTCGGTGCGATGATTGGTGAGCGGCGAAAGAAAGCTCGACAGGAAATAGCCATGCGCGCAGTGAAGCTCGAGCCAATCGAAGCCGGCTTCGTCGGCCATTTTTGTGGCGCGCACGAAGTGCGCTTCGATCTCGCGCAGTTCCTCGCGACTCGCTTCGTGCGACCATTGGCTCACGCCGGCCACATATTGCTGGGGCGATGCGGACACGAGCGGCCAGTTGCCCTCGGGCAGGGGCTGATCGATGCCTTCCCAGCTCACACGCGTCGACGCCTTGGCACCGGCATGGCCGAGCTGCATGCCGATCTTCGCGTCGCTCGAACGATGCACGAAATCGACGATACGTCGCCACGCATCGAGGTGCTCGGGCGTGTACATGCCCGGACATCCGGGGGTGATGCGGGCTTCGGGCGATACGCACGTCATCTCGGTCATCACAAGTGCGGCCCCGCCCATCGCGCGGGCGCCAAGATGCGTGAGATGGTAGTCGCCCACTGTGCCGTCGACCGCCGAGTACTGCGCCATCGGTGAAACCACGACGCGGTTTTTCAACGTCACGCCGCGCACGGCAAACGGCGTGAACATCGGCGGAATCGAATGCGCTCCCTCGCGGTGCCCCGCGCCGGCGCGTGCGGCGAGCCAGTCTTCGAACGCCGACACATAACGCGCATCGCGCGTGCGCAGATTCTCGTGCGAGATGCGCTGCGAGCGCGTAAGCAGCGAGTAGGCGAACTGCTGCGGCTCGAACGACGCATAGCGCGCGACATGCTCGAACCATTCCGTCGAGTTGCGCGCCGCGTTCTGGATACGCAGCACGTCGACGCTGCGCACGCTCGTGTAGTGCGCGAGCGCGGCGTTCAGATCGCCGGGATAGGCGTCGATGCTGTTGGCGAGCTCGATCGAATCCTCGAGCGCGAGCTTGGTGCCCGAGCCGATCGAGAAATGCGCGGTGTGCGCGGCATCTCCCATCAAAACGATGGGCGTGGTGCCGCCGCCGGCGCGGGGCCTGTAATGCACCCACTCGCGGTTGACGACGCGCGGAAAGCGGATCCATTGCGCCGAGCCGCGCAAATGCGTGGCGTTCGACATCAGCGCATGGCCGTCGAGATACTTCGCGAAGAGGCGCTCGCAAAACGCGATGCCCTCTTCCTTGCTCATGTCGTTGAGACCGGCGGCGCGCCACACCTCTTCGGGCGTCTCGACGATGAAGGTCGAGGTGTTGTCGTCGAAACGATAGGCGTGCGCTTGAAACCAGCCCCATTGCGTTTGCTCGAACGCGAATGTGAAGGCGTCGAAGAGCTTGTTCGTGCCGAGCCAGACGAAACGGCAATTACGCGTGTCGATGTCGGGCTGATAGCTGGCCGCGTACTTTTGCCGAATGGGGCTGTTGGCACCGTCGCAGGCGATGATGAGATCGGCGTCGTATGCCTCATCGTCGGTGACGTTGGTCTCGAATACGAGCTTCACGCCAAGCTCTTCGCAACGCGCTTGCAGGATGTTCAAGAGACGCTTGCGGCCGATGCCGCAAAAGCCGTGGCCCGACGAACGTATCGTCTGTCCGCGGAAATGGATGTCGATATCGTCCCAGTGATTGAACGCGTCGAGAATCTTCTCGGCGCTTGACGTGTCGGCCGCGCGCAGATTGCCGAGCGTCTGGTCAGAGAACACGACGCCCCAGCCAAATGTGTCGTAGGGACGGTTGCGCTCGATGACCGAAACTTCGTGCGCCGGATTGCGCAACTTCATCAGCAGACCAAAGTACAGCCCGGCTGGCCCGCCCCCAATGCAGACGATGCGCATGCTTGCTCCTCGCGTGGTGATGGCGAAAATTTAGTTCTAAATAGTTTAGGTGTCAAGCAATCGAGCGAGGGGTTAACCCCGACGGATGGACTCCGGCCACGCACTTTCAGTGAGCGATCGGGCCTTTCACTCGCGCGGCCTGCCGTGCGCATCCCCCTCAAGTAGGCGACAACGTGCAGTGCGCTCATTGCGATGGCGCGATGAGGCTCCGGTGCAGTGCGCGTTTCGGCAAGCCCCGGCCCCGCTACGATCGCTTGGCGGACCCAGACTTCGCGAAATTTGGACGAAGCAACGATGCGAACTTATCTGCGAGGGCCGGCTTCGAACGGTGCGCCGGTCTGTCCGCCACGCCCGGCTTCCATCACATCCTCAAGGTAGTGCTGTACCACGTGCTGGAACTCCAGCATCGCCGCGTGATGGTCAACCACGCTCGCATCGTGGCTCAGCGTGACGGCTGACTTCATCAGATGCTGGACGACCACGGCCCGGAACAAAGCCTCTTTCTCGGACAGTCGCGGCGCGGCGGCGGCCAGCACGGATGCGATTCCCTTGCGTAATCTTTCGCGCACGCCGGTGGCGCCGGGCTGCGCGACATGATGTGCGTCGGCCAGCACCACGAAAGCGGGGTGCGTCGTGCGAAACGCCACGAACAACGTCGTCAGCCGGCCCGCAAGGAGCGATCCGTCAAGCGACGGCGCCTCCTCGCTCAGCCGGCCGAACACTGCCTCAAGCTCGGTCACGTATTGCTCGAACAGCGTACCCGCGACCTGCTCTTTCGTCGGAAAGAACTGGTAAAGCGAGCCGATCGACGACTTCGCACGCGCGGCGATCGCCGTCATCGTCGTTGCTTCGTACCCTTTTTCGGCGAATTCTGCACTTGCGGCTTCCAGCAACGATGCGACCCGCGCATGCCCCCGGGCGCGACTAGGCGCCTTGGCCTCGCCCGTATTCGGCGTTGACTTTTGTGATCCCATCCTCATATACTATTTGTGAGCATCCCCTCACAATACATCAGCGGCTCATCGCTTTCAACGGAAGACCCACATGTTGCAGAAACTTGACCCCAAGACCACCGCCCTCGTTCTGATCGATCTTCAGCAGGGCATCCTCGGATTCGGGAAAGCACCCCGCCCAGGCGTTGCCGTGCTGGCTACCGCGGCAGCGCTCGCAAAGCGCTTCCGGGAAGTAAATGCGCCGGTTGTCCTGGTCCGGGTGGGCTGGAGCGCCGACTTCGGCGATGCACTGAAGCAGCCCGTTGATCAGCCCGCAGCGTTTTCCCCCGGCGGACTGCCCTCGAACTGGTGGGACTTCCCCGCCGAACTGGCGGTGGAGGAGCGTGACATCAAGATCACGAAACGCCAATGGAGCGCTTTTTACGGCACCGAGCTCGACCTGCAATTGCGGCGTCGCGGCATCGAAACCATTGTGCTCGGCGGGATTGCGACCAACATCGGCGTCGAGTCGACGGCTCGCGCGGCGCACGAGCACGGGTATTCGCTGGTGCTCGTCGAGGACGCAATGAGCTGCGCCGCGCCCGAGCATCACCATGCGTCGCTGAATTACATCTTCCCGAGGCTCGGTCTCGTGCGGCCATCCGTCGACGTACTCGAGGCGCTCGCAGGCTGATGACGCCCGATGGACAAGCACAGCGTGGCCGGAGAGCGACGATGAGCAGCGAACGTCACACCGGAGCTTCGTCGCTCTTTCGCCGCGTCGAAACCGTGTTCGACGGGCGAGCGTTGGGTCGCGCCATGTTTGCGCTCGTCCCGGTGCTCGTGCTTGCACTCGTATCGGGCACATCCGAGTGGCTCACCGCTGCAATCGTGCCGGTCGCGATGCTCATCGCACTCGACCACTCGCAGCTTGCGCCGCTCGGCGTCTTCGCGCACGCTTTGGCGATCAGCGCGGGCTTCGTGATCTTGATGGCGTCGCTCGCGCACCCGCTGCTCTTTGTCGTAACCACAGTCCTGCTGGGCATGGGATCCGTGCTGGTGACCGCGGGCGGCAGTGCCTTGCGCTCGCTCGGCAACTTCACGTTCATTCCCGCGCTGTATCTTGCCTGCGAAAGTGGGGAAGGGGTCACGCGGCAGGCGCTTATCACCCGGAGCGTTGAGATTCTGCCGTTCCTGTTGATAGCGGCGTTGCCGATCCTGCTCGTTGCGTCAGTCGAGCACTTCCGCTCGCGTGAAACCGGCCAGCCGACTCTTGCGCATTTCGCAAAGTGGACTCGCCTCTCCCCAAACAGCGAGCGCAACGCATATATCGAGCTGGTGATCACCGTCGCGCTCGCGGTCGCTTGCGCTGCCGCACTTGTCGAATGGCGACACGTCGATAATGGTCAGTGGATGATCTGGTCGGCCGCCAGCGTCGTTACCGGAAATGCGGCAAGCGCCCGGCAGAAGTTTCGCAACCGGCTCACCGGGGCTGTTGTCGGCGTTTCCTTCGGGGTGGCCGTTGGGTTGATGATCCCTCATGCGTCGTTTATGCGTGTACTCGTTGTGTTCGCCGCAATGCTGACGCTCATCTGCATTCGCCCGTACACGCTCGCATTCGGCGTCCGGTGCGCCTGTGCGGCAATCGCATTTGTACTAACGGGAAAACCGTGGATTTTTGGAGGCGAGCGCCTGCTGAACGTGGCAGTCGGCAGCGCCATTGGGCTGCTGTGTGCGCTCACGGCAGCCGCCATTGCGGCGCACATGAACGACACGTGCCGCTCGACGTGTGACTCCCCAAGACCCCGGCAAGACCGAACGGGAATGCGCAGTCGCCTTTGATTAAGGGCGCACGAGAGTGCGGGCAGATTCGGTGTTTTGGATACTTGTCCCGGCGAATCTCGCTAGCGCGGAAAGCAACATGGCGAGAGTGCTTACGATAGAAGACGATGAAATTACCGCTAACGAAATCGCGGCGGAGTTGCGCAAGCGCGGTTTCAGCGTCGATTGGGTCAACAACGGACGCGAGGGAATGGCGCGGGCAATGAGCGATGAGTACGACATCATCACGCTCGACCGCATGTTGCCCGGCGTGGACGGTCTGACCATTGTGACTGCCATGCGCAGCGTGGACGTGCACACACCGGTGCTGATGCTCAGCGCGCTAGGCGACGTTGATGAACGCATTCGCGGCTTGCGCGCGGGTGGCGATGATTACCTGACGAAGCCGTTCGACCTGGCCAAAATGGCGGCGCGTCTGGAGGTGCTGCTGCGTCGGCAGCAGGCGCCGGCAGGTCAGACGGAGACGACGCTGCGCGTGGGCCCTCTCGAGCTCGACCTCATCGCCCGCAAGGTGAGGCGCGGCAACGAGGAGATTGCGCTGTTGCAGACCGAGTACCGCGTGCTGGAGTTCATGATGCGGCATCGAGACAAGACGATCACGCGCACGATGTTGTTCGAGGCAGTATGGGGTTACCACTTCGATCCGGGTTCGAAGCTCATCGATGTTCACATCGGACGCCTGCGCAAAAAGATCGATCCGCCCGACGATGCGAACGCCATGAGTTGAAGGACGTCTCGCATCCTCCGCTAATGCGGCTAAACGAAATCCTTCAACTCGGTAAATTTTTTTTCATTTTGCGCTCTGTGTCCTATTCCCGCGAACGAGCGACCGCCTGGGTGGCCTTTCCGTCAGCTGCGAGGTGCGCGATCTGCGGCAGTTTTGACGCATCAAGCGGGACGGTCGACTGCGGCCCGTCGCGGGTGATTTAACCGCAGCCCGCGTCGGCGGGTCTTGTCGCCAACCGCCGCCACCACAGGCACAATCTGACGCCTTTATAGACGGTGCCAACTTGAAATGTGTACCACCAAGTGGTATATTTTGTTCGTGTCCACGGTCTGACCTCAAATGAAGAAAAAAGCCTCGCGAGTGTTCAAAACAGCTTGGTTCGCCAAGAAGGCGAAGTCTGCCGGCATCACAGATGCCGAGCTTTGCAGGGCAGCGACGGAGCTGGGCGATGGTCAAGGCGACGACCTCGGCGGCAATGTGTGGAAGAAACGCCTCGACAAAAACACGAAGCGGGGCATCGTCGTCAACAAGATCGGCGACTTTTGGGTGTTCGTTTACCTCTTCGCGAAGAGTGATCGCGAAAACATCGATGATCGCGAGTTACGCGACTTCAAGAAGCTTGCTCGAGATTACGGCATGGCGAAGGATGCCGATATCGATTGGATGTTGAAATCGAAGGAACTAGTGGAGATTTGCAATGGCTAAGACACGTTACAGAAGCGATGCGTCGGAAGCGATTCACAGCGCAGCGTCCGGCCTGTATCGCGCAAAGGTCATCGACAAGAAAACAATGCGTGAGTACGACGATCTCTGCATCGAAAAAGCGCCGGAGTTCAGCGCGAAAGAGATTGCGCGCATCCGGAAGGGTGTGAATGTCAGTCAAGGGGTCTTTGCGGTCTACCTCAATACCACTGTGTCGACTGTGCGGCAGTGGGAGCAGGGCGACAAGAAGCCAAGCGGGATCGCGGCACGTATGCTCCAGCTTGTGCAAAAGAACGGTCTTGAGATTTTCGGTTGAGTTCTTGGGAACGTAAGTAACAAAGGGCCGCGACTGAACGGCACCCAAAAGGTTGGATCGTTGTCCAACTTTTGGGGTGCAGTTCAGTCCAGAGCATGCCCCGGCCGGCCGCCGCGCGTACTCATCGCTCAGGAATAAACTGGGCCTATCGGGCGTTATTACGTTTTGAAGGCGCAAACTTGACGCGAGTGCAGATTTTTTTATTCCAGTGAATGGAGATCAATAACAATGACGACCCCAGCCAATACGCTGCAGACTGAACCGGATTCGGAGCGTTCACAACCCGCCTCGCGATACAGCGGCGCGGCAATCGTGCTTCACTGGCTCGTTGCAGTAGGGATCCTTTGCAACGTCGTACTGGTGTGGTGCGTCGATTCGCTGCCAGATGACTGGGTGAGGCCCGCGATCGATACGCACAAGTCGATCGGCATCACAGTCCTTGGCCTGGTCTTGCTGCGCATTCTGTGGCGCATCTCGCATCGGCCGCCGCCGTTGCCGAACGCCTTTCCGAAATGGGAGCGCGCAAGCGCGCACGTAGCACACTTCCTGCTCTATGTCGTCATGCTCGGCCTGCCATTGTCGGGATGGATGCACGATTCGGCCTGGAAGGACGCCGCCACGCATCCGATGACGCTGTTCCATCTCGTGCCTTGGCCCCGCATTGGCTTTCTGATGAATCTGGAGCCGCAGTTCAAGGAACATATGCACGACATGCTCGGCACCGTACATGCATCGTTCGGCTATGCGTTGTACGCGCTGCTTGCGTTGCACATCGGCGGCGCACTCAAGCATGAGCTCGTCGATCGCCATTCCGTTTTGCGGCGGATGACACGGTCATGAGCTCGATACCTCATTCGGCCGCGACGCCGAAGCGCCGCGGTGCGCATACTCATCCCCCGCAGAGCGCGAGAGCGGCGACCAGCGCATTGGACGATGCTTTCATGCTTGCATCACCGCGCGTGTCGCCGCGCGGCACGCCGGTTGCCAGCGCGCTCATTCACGGCAGCGTGCTCATGCTGTGGGTCGTGCTCTTCGCCCGCGCTTTTCTATTTCGCGGCGTACTCGCGTGGTCGGTCGGTATCGCGTACGTGCTCTACGATACGATGCTGCTGGCGTTCGTCGCGTTCAAGTCGCTGCCGTTGTTGAAGCCGGCGGCTCAAGGACCGCGGAATGTGCAGTTGCCCACACTCGGCGTTGTCGTCGCCGCGTACAACGAGGCGGCGGTGCTGCCCGTGACGCTAAGGGGACTGCTGGAGCAGAATTCGGCGCCCGCGCAGATCGTCATCGCCGACGACGGTTCGACCGACGATACTGCAGCCTTGCTCACACGCGAGTACGGTCTCGTCCAGCCCGCTCAAGGTCAGCTTAGCGCGCCCAGCTCGCGCTATTCGAGCCTGCGCTGGCTGCGCTTGCCGCATGCGGGCAAGGCTTGTGCGCTGAACGCCGCGATCACGTTGCTCGACACCGACATGGTGCTGACCGTCGATGCTGACACGCGTCTCGCGCCCGACGCTTGCGCCGCGATGGGCCGAGCGTTCGCGGCGGAGCCGGAACTCGTCGCGGCCACCGGCCTGATCACGCCAGTCTGCGCGATGAACGTTTCGGGCCGCTTTTTTCAGTGGTTTCAGACGTACGAATACATCCGCAATTTCATCTCGCGCTTTGCGTGGATGCGGACCAATAGCCTGCTGCTCGTATCGGGAGCGTTTGCCTGTTTCAGGCGCGACGCATTGCTGATGGTCGGCGGGTTCGATCCGCAGTGCCTCGTTGAGGACTACGAACTGATCCATCGGCTGCGTCGCTATGCGGTCGAACACGGCAAGTCGTGGCGCGTTCGCGTGATCGGCGACGCGCAGGCGCATACCGACGCACCCGGCACGCTGCCAAGCTTCTTACGCCAGCGCCGCCGATGGTTTGCCGGATTTTTGCAAACGCAGTTTTGGAATCGCGATATGACCGGAAATCGCCGTTATGGAGCCCTCGGGCTGATGATGATGCCGGTGAAGGCAATCGATACGCTGCAGCCCATCTATGGGCTGACCGCCTTCATACTATTGCTCTTCTTTGTCTTCACCGGCCAGCTCTCGATTGCATTGCCGGTATCGGGTGTCATCATCGCGAAGATCGTTGTCGACCTCGCGTTTCATGTCTGGTCCGTCTATCTGTACC
>DASZGN010000312.1:0-7515 GCA_035938775.1 Trinickia sp. | reverse complement strand
CGATTATTTTCTTGCCGACGAAACGAGCGGCGACGAGTCGAGCCATGCCGCCCCGCCCGGCATGCGCACAACGCTCGTGAGCAGCGCCACATTGCTCGTTTGCCTCGTCGCGGTCGTGCTGCTCGCGAAGCGGCTCTCGCCCGCGGTGGAGCGCGCGGTGCTCGGCGCAGGCGCACCCGAAGCGGTCGTCGGCATCGTGATCGCCGCACTTGTCCTGCTGCCTGAAGGCATGGCCGCCGCGCGTGCTGCCCGTGCCAATCGCTTGCAGACGAGCCTCAATCTGGCGCTCGGCTCGGCGCTCGCCAGCATCGGTCTCACCATTCCGAGCGTCGCTGCCGTATTCGTCTGGAACGGGCAACCGCTCTCGCTCGGCATAGGCGCAATGGAGACGGTGCTGCTCGCACTCACGCTCATCGTCAGCACATTGACGCTTGCGACCGGGCGCACGACGATTCTGCAAGGCTCGGTGCATCTTTCGATTTTTGCCGCGTACCTGTTCCTGTCCGTCACGCATTGATGCCGCAGCCGCAGTCGCGGCGTCGGCATGCATCAATTGTCGCGATGCTCAGCGAGCCATTCGCAAAAGCGCGCCACCTTCGACAGATGCGCCACGCTCTCGGGATAGACGAAGTAATAGCGCGAGCCGCTTTCCACCAGCGCGTCGAATGGCATCACGAGCCGCTTGGCCGCCACGTCTTCCGCGGCAAGCGTCGCATCCCCGATCGCCACGCCGAATCCCTGCATCGCCGCGTTCGTCGCCAGATCGAGCGTCTCGAAGCTCGGCCCCACATTCGCATCCACGCCGCGCGCGCCAACAAACGCGAGCCAGCGCTTCCAGTCGCGATGATCGCGCGTCGGATGGAGCAGCGTGTGGCCCATCAAGTCGGCCACGTTCGCAAGCGGCTTTTGCTCGAGCAGTTGCGGCGCGCAAACAGGCGTGAGCCGTTCGTCGAAAAGCGGCATCGCTTCGACATCATTACCCGGCGACGAGCCGTACACGATTGCGGCGTCAAAGGGCTCCGCCCGGAAGTCGACATCGTGCTGCCAGGTCGTCGTGATCTGCACTTTCAGATCGGAATGCTCGGCCTGAAAGCGCATGATCCTCGGCAGCATCCAGCGCATCACGCAGGTCGGCACTTTCAGGGCGAGATCGGTGCGCTGGCGCGTGAGGCGCAGCGACACCTCTTCGATCCGCCCAAAGCCCTCCTTCACCGCGGGCAACAGCATCTCGCCTTCGGCCGTGAGCGTGAGGCCTCTCGCGTGGCGCTTGAAGAGCGGGAATTCGTAGTAATCCTCCAGCGCCAGTATTTGCCGGCTAACCGCGCCTTGCGTCACGCAGAGTTGCTCAGCCGCGCGCGTGAAACTTCCATGACGCGCGACCGTCTCGAAGACCAGCAGCGCATTGAGCGGCGGGAGTCTACGCATCACGGGCCTCATCGTTTCGGTCACACGCCTCGTTATCGCGTCCGACGACGAGCATCGGGTGCGCCCCTCGCACTTCGTTTGGTGCGCGCGGATAGCGGATGCGCGCGCTCACCGACGTGGATCGAAATGCGCGGCAGCGCATCGACGGTCGGGCCTATAGGGGCAATCGTGTGACAGGTCATGTGACTAGCAGGTTGCAAACGAAGCGTCTTCGAGGCGTCGCACCGCCTGCGAAGCGGGCGGCGGCGCGAACCAGCAGCAATGTAAGGCATTTTCCGATTGCCGTAGCGGTCTGTCTTGCGCCATTGTGGTGCGGCGCGTAACCACTCGATACATATTTGACGCGAGGCATGGCCGGCTTGCCCGTTAAAATACGGGCCGCCTTGTCACTCGATACGCCGCCCGATCTGCCGCGGTATCGAGCCTGAGGGCCGCTTGTCCCGTTATCGTTATCAACCGTCAAAGCGTCCTCTTACGCCGCATGGTCAACGAAACCACTCTAACGGACTCTCTTGCCGTCGCTGAGCGCGTGCGCGCGCTGATGAGCCGTCATGGCATCGGCAAGCGGCAGCAAACCACGGAGCTTTGTCGCATCCTCGATCTGAGTTTTTCTCAGGGTCATCGCAAACTGCGCGGCAGCAGCCCGTGGACGCTCGCACAGATCCGCAAGGTCGCCGATGCCTTCGGCGAGCCCGCGGCGCAACTCATCGGCACGCAATCGAGCGAGGCCGACGTGGCCGGCGCGAGCGCTCACGAAGCGCGCCTTAGCATCGGCGCGCTTGAATGGCCGTGCATCGCGTGGATCGGGGGCCCGCTCGAATCGCGCCGCTCGACAGAGTTCGTGGCGTACGCGCAAAACGACGAATGGCGCGTCGTGCGATGCGAGGGCGTGCCGGAGCCCGGTGCGCGAGAAGTCGTCAAGATCGAGATTCATCCGCGGCGCAGCGAAGCGAGCAGAGCGTCGATTGCCGTGATCGACAGCGACCTGTCCGCCGCGAAGGGGCTCGCCGACTATCTCGTACAAAACGGATATACCGCGACGATATTCGGCAGTCTTTCGACGTTCCGCGAAGCGGCGCTCGCGCAGACGTTCGACGCGGTCATCACCGATTGGCTCTTCGGCGACGAAACCGCCGCGGCCGCCATCGAGGCCATTCGACGCCCCGAAGGAAATCCGACGCCCCGAAGGAAGTCCCCTTGGGGGATTGGGGGACGCTCGCCGCACTCCGACACGCCCGTCATTCTGCTGACGGGCGAGCTTCTGACGGGCAAGGCAAGCGAGTCGGAAATCAGCGATGTGATTCGCCGCTTCGACGTCGCCTGCTACGAGAAACCCGCCCGGCTGGCGATTTTGACCGCCGAACTGTCGAAGCGGCTTCGCCGCACGTGAGCCGCGCGTAACGCCTCCGGCGACTCAGTTCAGTATTATTCGATGACGGACAATCTGGCAGGCTCGGTTTCCGACTCGGCCCCCGCCTCCGCAACAATCCAGCTCTTGAACGAGTGCATCGTCGAGCTCATGCGCTTCGTCTTCGACCAGGACAGCCAGTAACTGCCCGTATCGACTTCGATATCGAACGCCCGCACAAGGCGCCCCGATTGCAATTCATGTTCGAACATGCGCACCGGCGCCAATGCGACGCCCGCGCCCTGCATCGCCGCTTCTGCCATCAACCGCGAAGAATCGAACACAGGCCCGCGGATCGCGTTCATCTGAATGCCGGCAGCCTCGAACCAAAGCGCCCACTCGTCGACGCGATACGAACGCAGCAGCGTCTCGCCCGCGAGATCGCGCGGCGCCGCGAGCCGCTTGGCGACATCGGGCGAGCACAACACGCCGAGCGGCGCGTCGAGCAGCCGCGCAGACTGCGTGCCGGGCCACGTGCCGTCGCCGAATCGAATCGCTAAATCGAGCCCTTGCGCGGTCACATCGACCAAATTGTTGTGCGTGAGCAATCGCAACTCGATGAACGGATGAATCGCTCGAAACCGTTGGAGCCGCGGCATCAACCAGCCGACCGCAAACGTGCCCACCACCCCGATCGTCAGCACTTCATGGAAATGACCGCCATCGAACTGCTGCAATACTGCATCGATACGGCCGAACGCATCGGTCAGCACGGGCAAGAGCGCGAGTCCCTCGTCGGTCATGGCCAATCCGCGCGGCAATCGCTTGAAGAGCGCGGCTCCCAGCCGCTCCTCGAGCGCGCGCACTTGCTGACTGACCGCCGCTTGCGTCACGTTCAAGTCGCGCGCCGCGCGCGTGAAGCTCAAGTGCCGAGCCGACGATTCGAATGCGCGCAATGCATTTAGAGGCAGATAGCGTCCCATGGAGTAAGACCCATAAGAATTTCTTTATGGCCTGAAAAGTTATCATCGATTGTCGATGAGTGGCAAAAAAGGTGATATTCGCCGCTCTTTAAACGGAGTGGCAATGACAGAAAGAAGAAAATTCTTGGGAACTTTGATGGGCGGCGCAATAGTTGGGCTTTCGAGTTCCGTCTGGGCTGAAGCGCCAGATAGCCGTAGCGCCCTGCCGGCCAACCGCGCATCGCGTCGTCCGGCGTCCGGCCACCGTGGAGCATGGCAACGATCGATCGAAACGGGCCTGGCCCATATCGAGCGAAGCGTGGGCGGCCGGCTCGGCGTGGCGATATTGGATTCGCAATCGGGATTGATTGCCGGCCGGCGGATGGACGAGCGCTTTCCGATGTGCAGCACTTTCAAGCTGCTCGCCGCCAGCGCCATTCTCGAGCGTGTCGATCGGCGTGAAGAAAATCTCGACCGAAAGATCGTCATCAGCTTGGACGAGGTGCTCAACTATGCGCCCGTCACGCGCACGCGAGTGGGCGGCACGGGCATGAGCCTCGACGAGGTGTGCAAAGCGGCCATCACGCTAAGCGACAACACAGCTGCCAATATCATGCTCGCAAGCTTGGGCGGCCCTGCCGCGCTGACTGCATTCGCGCGTCAATTGGGCGATACCGTCACACGCCTCGATCGCAATGAGCCGACGCTCAACGAGGAGGTGCCAGGGGATCCGCGCGATACAACCTCGCCCGCCGCAATGGTCGCCGACATGCATGCGATTCTGCTGGGCGATGTTTTGTCGTCGGCATCGCGCGCGCAACTGCTTGCGTGGCTCGTGGCGAACCAGACCGGCGGTGCGCGCATTCGTGCAGGCTTACCGAGTGATTGGCGCATTGGCGACAAAACCGGCTCAGGGGAGCGGAGCGCGACCAACGACGTCGCCATTCTTTTTCCGCCCGAGCGCTCGCCTATTCTAGTGACTGCCTATCTCGTCGAAAGCAACGTACCCGTCGCGAAGCGCGAAGCCGCACTCGCGCAAGTGGGCAGGCTCGTTGCGTCGAACATCGTGTAGGCTTTACGCAAACGCCTGGGCGCGAAGCCCTCGGCACGCATCCCGCCCGCCGATCGAACCGAGCACGGAGGACCATCGCAGTGGAGTATCCGAATTCCGTAAGAGCGGGCCGCGGCGCGGCCATGCGTGACACGACTCGAAGCTTCTACGAGGCGAGCGTCGAACGTCCGGCCAGGCCGGCGCTCGACGCTCGACACGAAGAGGCCGACGTGTGCATCGTCGGTGGCGGGCTTGCGGGACTGTCCACGGCACTGAGCCTTGTCGAGCGCGGCATGCGCGATGTCGTCGTGCTCGAGAGCGAACGAGTCGGTTTCGGCGCGTCGGGCCGCAACGGCGGGTTCGTGTTCGGCGGCTACAGCCTCGATTGCGCCGACCTTCTGCGCCTCGTCGGCCCCGCGGACGCACGCGCACTGTATCGACTCACGCTCGATGCCGTCGATCTGATCCGCGAGCGCATCGAGCGCTATCGCATCGCATGCGACGCCGTCCATGCCGGCGTCATCCTCGCCGACTGGCTCGGCAAGCCCCACGCACTCGAAGCGCAGCGGCAATTGATGCGCACGGCATTCGGCGTCGAATGGGAACCGCTTTCCAGGCATGCGCTGCGCGAGCGCTTGAAAACCGACCGTTATCACGGTGGTCTTTTCGAACCCCATGGCTTTCATTTTCACCCGCTCAAATATGTGCTGGGCATCGCCGAAACGCTCAGCACGGCCGGCGTGCGCATCTATGAGCGCAGCCCCGCGCTCGGCGTCGAGCGTCGGCACGATCGTCTATTGGTTCGCACACCTAACGGAAGCATCGCGGCCCGGCACGTCGTGATGGCGGGCGGCGGTTATGCGCGCGGCGTGTATCGCCCTGTCGAGCGCGCAGTCTTGCCGATCGCGACCTACGTCGTGGCGACCGAGCCGCTCGGCGCGCGCTTGAACGAGGCGATCGCATCCGCTGCGGCGGTCTATGACACCCGCTTCTCGTTCGACTACTATCGGCCGCTTGTCGATACCCGAATACTTTGGGGCGGCCGCATTTCCGTGTTCGAACGCGAGCCGAGCGCGATCGCCACGCTGCTGCTGCGCGATCTGCTGCGCGTCTATCCGCAACTCGAAGGCGTAAAGATCGATTTCGCATGGAGCGGCTTGATGAGTTACGCGCGGCACAAAATGCCGCAGATCGGGCAAAGTGCCGATGGTATCTGGCACGCGGTAGGCTTCGGCGGGCATGGCATGGCGCCGACGAGCGTCGCAGGCGAGCTGCTTGCGGCTGCGATTGCCGAAGGCCGACCCATTCCGCCCGCTTTCGCGGCCTTCGGTCTCACGCACGCTTTTGGGTCGCTGGGGCTCGCCGCCGCACAGCTGACCTATCTGTCGAAAATCGCAGGCGACGCGCTCGCCGAGCGCCGCCGGTGAAACGGGTGGCTCCAATTACGCGCTTTGCGCGACGCCTTACTGCACGGCCGGAATGTCCGGACCGGGTCCGGGGCCGGGAGGCGTCGACGCGGCACCCGAGTCGACGATCGATCGTTCGATGAGCGCCTTCGCCTCAACACTGCTCGAATCGATCGACAACGCGTCACCCGCGTTGTGCCATACGCAATGCCAACGCTCCTGAACCACGCAGGCGCGCGCCGCTTTCAGCAAAGCATCGCGCGAGCTTTCCCGCGACGCCAAATCCTGGCGCAGCATGTACGCCGGGCCGCTCTTCGGTTGCGCGGCAAGCGCCGCGTGCGCGGCGGCGAGATCGTTCTTCTCGAGCGCAGCCCGTGCGGAGGCTAGCGAAGGCGAGGCCGAACCATCTCGGCCCCGATCCCGGCGACTCGACGGTTGCTGTTGATCGGGCACGCCGGCCGGCGAGGGGCCGCGCGCAGCCAAATAGGCTGACGGCGACATCTGTGCCCGTCCATTCCAAGAGCGCGACGATGATGCCCGCGTGGCTAACGAATGTGCCGGCGGCGACGGTGCGTGCACCGACGCATTCAGCGGATTCGACTGCGATGAAGGCGGCGGTGTTTGCACGGCCATTGATTGCGATGACGGCGATAGAGGCGCCGCGTCACTAATTGCCGGATGTGACGATGGTGGGGGCGCCGCATCAGCGAGCGTAGCCTGCGAGAGCGACGGCACCGACGTAGACTGCGATGGCTTGAGCGCGTCGGGCGGCGGCGCCGTTGCGATTACGGGCACAGCCGGTTTGGTTGCTGCATGATCGGCTTTACGGTCCGCCAGGGCCGCAGCGTTGCTCGCGGAACGTGGCTGAGCGGCAGGAGCGGCCATACGGGCGGCCGCGCCGGAGTCATTCGTCTTCACGCTGCCCTGCACGATGCGCGAGGCGACTTGTTGTGGCTGGGACTCGGGCTGCTCATTTCGCTGCAACAGCACAATCCCGCCGTAAAGCACGACGAACGCAAGCAATGTGAGCCCTGTGCCGCCTTTCAACCCCCATTGCCTCACACCGTTGTAGGACGACGCATGCATGTCGCCAAAGGAATCGGCCCGTGGCGACGCGAATAGCGGCTTTGGCGGCATCGGCCACAGGCTATCGCCAAGCCGCAGGTCATCGCCTTGTCGCACGTCATCACCTAGCCCTTGTGGCGCAGCGGCTCCCTGAGCGGACGATGCACGCCCGGCCGTTGGCGCACCTTCGCTTTGCACGCGCTCGCCGAACGCGAGCCGCGCGTGCACGCCCCAATGCGGACAGAACGAAACAGGCTC